>JALNVO010000011.1 GCA_023231365.1 Fibrobacteraceae bacterium
GGGCCGGCCCAGAATCCGGCTCTTCGAACCCTGACGTTCCCTGAAGGGAACCGGCTTCTCGTTGTTGCGGTGTCACGTTGTTCCTTCCTCACCCCTGCGGGGCCGGCCCAGAGTCCGGCGATGCTTTGAATACATACAAAAAAACCGGCCGTTAGCTGCGGTCGATTTTCATCCTAAACTAGGAACTCTTATTCCGCTGCGGAAGCATCGTCACCATCCTCAGAAGAATCGTCGGCATCCAGTGCAACCGCAGGAGGTGCCTTGCCGAGAAGAGCGTCTACATTCACGCCGAGGAATTTCTGAGTATTGTCGAAATAAGCAACGATGTAATAGTCGGCATTCCAAGATACCTTGCGGGTCTGGATTTTGGTCGCAGGATCCGTACGCACTTCTGGAGAAAGGAACTTGCGATCCGTGTCGATGCGCTTCTCTGTCGTCGCGAAATCCTTGGAATTCTTGGCAGTCATATTTGCCGTGCAGGCGAGATTCCAGAGAAGGGCATTGTTTGCAATGACTTCATTCTGACCCCCGACAATCATCGCCGCTTGATCGTAATACTTTCCGGTAACCTTCTCATATTGAGTCTTCGCTTGGGAAACATAAGCACCCTTCTGCATAAACACCAGAGCGAAAATGGCGATGTTCAAGACAAGGGAAGCAATCATCATATACTTGAGCTTCATAAAATCTCCTTACTTGTTCTTAAATTGAAAGGGAGCCGGCTTCTCAACGGAGAATGTCGCATCCGGAGAGAGCTTAGAAAGCGCGGAATAATCTACACCAGCAAACTTCCCGGCCTTGAAAGTAAAGACAACTTTGCAATCGGTACCACAAGAAAGCGAGGTTTCATCGCCAGACGTTTGCGGAGAGAGCTTTCCTGCGGAATCCAGAGCCGCTACGCGGGCATCAAAAGCCACTTTGGAAAGAGCGTTCGCCGAGGTTTCAAAGACCAACTGCCAAATTTTATTGCCATTAGTAATGAAATCATTCTGTGCATTGACCACTTTTGCCACATTTTCCGTGTAGGACTTTGTAGAGCTCTTGACAGAATCCTGTGCCTGCTGCTTATAGCCTCCCTTAAGGGAAAACAGAACGACGAGCAAAGCCACGTTCAACACAACCGAAAAGCCCAAAACTATTTTGATCTTCTTTGCATCCATAGCGAAATGATTCTCCTAAAAAAGAAAAACGGATGAGTATAATGTATATTTCTCGCAATATGTGCGATGGTAAAAAAATAGAAAAAAGACTTTCTTCAGTCATATTTGAAAATTTGAAAGAACTCCTGAAGGCAAAGAACGCGGCTCACGAGTCCATGTTCAAATTCCATTGGAAAAAAATGTGGCCGTTCAGCTTGATCTGGCCCCAAGTGGATTACCTCCGCATCATCCGCTTTATGGGAGAAGTCAAGACGCAGTCCCTCGACCAGAAGACATTTATCCACAACCATCTAGGGCAAGCGCTTCCCGACGAAAAGACATTCCTCGATACGGTAATTCCCTACCTTGATGCATTAGCCGTTTCTTGCGACAAGCTAGCAGAAGTCGCACGGTTCAAGCAGGACTTGCTCGAAAAAGTCAAAGACCGGAGCGTCTTCAAATTCAAGAAGATTCTCGACGAATACAAGGAAGCCCAGGATTCCCTTGTACGGGCAGGTGCTTTCGTTCAAGTTTCTTGGACAGAACTCTACGCACAAAGCGCAAAGCAAGAGCCTTCAAAAAATTCAGCCGCCAAACGAAGCACCTAAAAAATGTCTTTTTGCCGTCAAAAGCCTCTTATAAGCATTATTGTTCCTATCTATAATGGAGGTTCCTTTTTAAAGGAATGCATAGAGAGCCTTTTGAAACAAAGTTACAGCCACATTGAAATTATTCTTGTTGACGATGGATCAACTGATATAAGCGGGAAAATCTGCGACGATTTCGCATCAGAAGATTGCAGGATAAAGACAATACATCAAAGTAACCAAGGTCTCTCTGCGGCAAGGAATACAGGAATCGCTGCCGCTTCTGGGAATTATATTACCTTTATAGACTGCGACGATTTCGTTTCCGAAAGTTTTTTAGACTTTCTTTGGGGCAACTTAATCAGAACTAATGCGGACATATCAACCTGTGGATTCTACAAATTTCAAAATACGTCCAACATAGAAAGCAAGACCGCTCTGCAAAAAGCAAAGACTATTTTATATTCTGGAAAAGAAGCTGCAATAATAGCACTTTATCAAAACGGAATCGTCGATTATTCTGCATGGAACAAATTATATAAGAAGGAACTTTTTGCAACCATTAGGTTTCCAAAAGACAAGCTGTTTGAAGACTTGGGCACAATGGTTTACGCAATGGCGAGAGCAGAAAAAATCGTCTGTAGCGAAGCTAAACTATACTACTACAGACAACATTCCAAAAGCATTCTCAGAACGCCCTATTCCGAAAAGAACCTCGTCTTGCTCGACCTTGCAGAAAGCATTCTGAATTTCGCAATAAAAGAGAGTTCCTCTTTCCAAAAAGCGGCAGAAAGCATGCTCACCAGCGCCTCCTTTTCAATCATTTTAAAAAGTCCTAGGACAAGCCCTCTTTATAGAGGCTACCTCACCCGAGCTTGGGAAAACATTCGAAAATACCGTATACAATGTTTATTTAATACTAAAACAAGACTTCGGACCAAAACGGCTCTTTTGCTTTCTTTCTTCGGCGAATCACTTTTAAAACAAGTGTGGAAATGGAGTATTCATGGCAATACCTAAAATAATCCATTATTGCTGGCTGAGCAAAGAGCCCTATCCTCCAAAAATAGAGAACTATCAAAAATCTTGGCGAGACAAACTTGGAGATTTTAAGTTCAAATTTTGGGATGCAAACGCTTTTGACATAAACAGAAACGTGTGGGTAAAAGAATGCATCGCGCAAAAGAAGTGGGCTTTCGCCGCTGATTACATTAGATTATATGCAATCTTCAAAGAAGGCGGGATTTATCTCGATTCCGATGTTGAAGTACTACAATCTTTTGACCCTCTTTTAGAATTGCCTTTTTTCTTCGGCTTTGAAAATGGATCCAATCGGATAGAAGCCGCAACCTTCGGCGCCGAAGCCGGAAATGATATCATTCGGCAAACTTTAAATTTTTACGAAAGCCGTTCATTTTCTTATGAAGAGAAAAAGGCAGACCAAATAGTCCTTCCCCGTCTAATGGCCGAAGTCATCGGAAAAGACAGGCGGAAACTCAAAAAGATCTGTTCCATTTCCGATTTCGATAAAAGCGCAATTTCCGTTTTTGCAGAAAGTTTTTTTTCTCCAAAAAGCTTTTTAAATGGGAAAATTTCAATAACGCCTTCTACTTTTAGCATTCACCATTTCGAAAGCAGTTGGCGAGATGATTACGTTCAAAAAATCATTGCGCGGAGACGAGGCTACTATAAAAAATACCCCCGCCCGGTTGCAGCCCTACTATCGCGTTACCTTTCCTTGCAAATGAACACGAAAGAATTAGGGATCAAAGGATTGCTAAAAAAAATAGCAGCGCGCATTTTTCATAAAAAGCCTAATATTTCAAAAAGCACTTTGGAATAAATAATTTAGGCAATCTCTTCCAAAATTCGAAGGAAGTTGATATCAAGTGCGGGAGCATTCTAATTGCAGACAACTTATTCGTGTAAGCTAGATGAGAAAACCAATAAGCTTTCCACTTTGCTACGGCAACTTTCGCAAGCCTTGGACTTGCATACAATTGAATTGTCTTGATTGTCTCTGGATAAATCAAATCCGATTTCAAATGCATATTATTCCTATGCAATCGATAATAACAACATACATCATTTAAAACAGGCAAAGATCCATAACGGCTAGCCAATGCGCAAAACATAGCAAAGTCTTCCGTTTTTATTTTATCAGTATATCCACCTAAATTTTTAAAAACATCCGTACACAGCATTTCTGAACAGCCGTGCAATTCCTTCTTGCCAAATATTAAATCTTCAAAGGAGACTTCTGGAACGCCGGGCGTATAGCGAGGATCCTTTTTCTTTTCAAGATTTCCATTTTCATCCATATTGACTACTTGTCCAAAGCAAGCCGGTCTTTCAGGATGTTCTTCCAAAAAATCCGTTTGTTTTTTTAACCGGAACTGAGGCATTATATCATCAGAAGCGAAAGAGCAAAAATACTTGCCCCTAGCAATGGCTAGCATTTCATTTAGCGTCGCTACAAGGCCCTTGTTCGGACGAGAAACGAAAGCAAAATGCATTTCTTCGGCAAGGTGCTGCAAAATTTGCGGACTATTGTCCGAACTCCCATCGTCGATCACAACGAGCTCAAAAGAAACGCCCTTCTGCGCCATAATGGAACGCACGGCCTGTTCTACATAATGCTCATGATTGTAGCTAGCCAAAAGTACGGAAACTAAAGGTCTTTCCACGGAAGCCTCCACACGCAAATCAGAGCACACACGAAATAACAAAAATTTTCAATAGCATAAGCGAGCGAAGGAGCAAAAAGGCCCCAGGTTCCAATGCCCAATACAGATACGAGAACAAAAAACAAGGCAAAAATAGTTTCAAGGGCGACAAATAATTTTGTGCGCTCCTTGGCAATCAGCACAAGTCCCGCGCAAAACCCCCCGGCCCTAAAGAAATCTCCCAAAAGCTGCAAGGGAAGCAAGTCCGCAACAGCAGAAAAATCGCTAGAAAAAAGAATGCGCACAATAAAATGGCGGAAAAGCAACATGACAGCGATGCCTAAAAACGCCAAGCATTCCATCTTCAAAAGAATCGGGAAAAACGTCTTCTTAAAATTTTTCTTGGAAGTTTCTTTGGCAACGGCAGGAAGCAACACAGTTCCCAAAACAGATGAAATGCCTACAGTAAAAAAATCAGAAATGCGGGAAGCGCCCTGCCAAATTCCCGCAGCATCCGCGCCGAGTTCCGAAGCAAGAGTCGTCCGGACTATCGAAAGAGAAAGAGGAGCAAGAAGCATCGGCAAGATGCCCATCAGGGCAAAATTTTTCCAAGATTTTGCTCCCATAGCCACTCGATTTTTAAGCATTGCAAAAGAGAACCCGCCCTTCTTCGCGACAGCCACGGCTGCAAAAGCAGAAAGAATGGACTGAGAAGCAATTGCAGAAAGCGCGGAAAGCATTCCTGTATACAAAAAGAATGCAACCCATAAACACTGGAGAACTGCGGTAAGGGCCGTTATTGCGCCCCATCTTTTAAAGTTTCCTAGTCCATTCATTACAGATGAAGTAATGAGTACGACATCTGATGCAGCGACTCCGAATAAAGCAAAAAGAATCGCGGCTTGAGCATAACGCAAAGGCACGCCCGGGAAAAGGACGTTTAGCGGAAATGCAAAGCAAAAAATGATGCCAAGGACTATCGTTGCTAACATTCCAAAAACAGTCAAGCGATAGCCAGTGCGCCACACACCTAAAAGCGTTTCGCGATTTTCCTTGTAGCGGGAAGTTAAACTCACCCATCCATTCTGGAGCGCAAGAGTCGATGTTGCCTGCCCGATCGAGAGGATATTCTGAAGCTGTCCTGTACAAGCAAAAAGAGATGGGCCCAAGAAAACGGCAAATAACTTATTGGAGATAAGCGCGCAGAATGTGCGAAGAAGGGTTACGCCAAAAGAGCCGCCCAAGCGAGGCCAAAAGCGCAAATTTTCATTTGGCGCGGTCATAGATCATACTCATAAACATCATAGGCAACTCCACGTCCGCCAAAACCTTCTTTTTGTGCCACAAGGCCTTCATTCAAGATTAGTCCGCCTTGTTCGCAAGAAACGCCAAAATCAACAAATTTATTTGCCATCCAAGGTTCTCTAAGAAGTTTTGAAATTAGAAGATCCAAAGCCCCGCAATCTCTACCATCTAAAGAGGTTGCAAGATATTGGGTATGTACAACTTTATCCGTAATAAAAAGGAGCGTTCCCGCAACCATTTTGCCCATCATCATTGAGACGAACAACCTGATATTTTGTGGAAAACGGTCCGCTAAGAGCTTTAATTCGGCCGCAGAATGAACTGGGGTAACTAAATGGCGAGAAGCCAAGCATTCAGCAAGCATCACCCAAAACGCATTAAAATCTTTTGATTCTACAATTTGAACGCCTTGATTTGCAGCTTTTTTTGCACAGCGGATCCTCCGCTCCTCCATTTTTTGCATACCGGGAACAAATGCGGACGATATCTGTCGCGCCACTAATTTTGCATTCAAACGAAAAAGTACATACAAATCTTCTTCTGAGGGCTTTAAAGAATAAATCCAAGGCACAGGTTTATAGCGCACTCTGCAAGCACCTAATTTCTTGAGTTCTTCGTTTAAGAGATTAAATAAAGCAAGCGTTTCAGAAATTCCAAAAGATCCATCAGAGAGAATTCCTCCGAAAGTAAGCCCAGCATGACTCGCCCATACGCCATCTTTTAAGATAGTCCCAGGAATTGCAGCAACGGCCTTTCCCTTTCTCCTGCAAATAAACGAGGCATCGCGAAACCTATCAGAATGATAATCCATATAATTCCGAAAAAACATGAAATGCTTTTTCGTCGAATTCATCACGCAAGAATCCCACTCATCTTTGTCGTCTATCGAATAGCGGGATATTTCCCATTTTTTTCCCACTTCAGCTTCGGAAGTCATTGACAGCCTCAATAATTCGAGAAATTTCCAATTCCGTTAAAAGCGGGTGCAAAGGCAGGCTAAGTTCAGTCGCAGCAATTTTTTCAGCAACGGGATATGTTGCAGAAGCAAATTCACACCGATACGCCTTCTGCAAATGCGGCGGAATAGGGTAATGAATAAGCGTTTCCACGCCGGCTTCCGTCAAATGAGCTTGCAACGCATCGCGACACTCCGAACGCATTGCAAAAATATGCCATACATGTTCGCGAGGATTTCCAGGATCTGGCAATTTTACAAGAGGATTGCGTATTTCTTTTAAATAATGGGCAGCGATACGCTCCCGCTTTGCATTATCGAAAAGAAGTGCCGGAAGCTTCACAGAAAGGGCCGCAGCCTGAATTTCATCCAAGCGTGAATTCATACCCTTGCACAAATTGACATACTTCTTGGAACTTCCGTAATTGGCGAGCGTTTTTACCATTAAAGCGAGACTTTCATCCGATGTAGTAACCGCGCCGGCATCACCTAAAGCGCCGAAATTCTTGCCGGGATAAAAACTAAATCCGGCAGCATCGCCCAAGTTTCCCGCAAAGCTTCCGCCACATAGAGCACCATGAGCCTGAGCGGCATCTTCTACAAGAATAAGCGAATTCTCTTTTGCAAAAAGCGAAAGAGCCTCCATAGGCGAAGTCCGTCCGTAGAGGTGCACAGCAAGAACCGATTTCGTTCTAACCGTCAAAGCCTTTTTAACGCCAGATAGAGAAAGATTGAAGGTCTCTTCATCTGGATCGACAAGCACAGGAACAAGGCCCGCCGCAGAAATAGAAAGAACCGAAGCTATATAAGTGTCTGCAGGCACCAAAACTTCATCACCCTCATGCAAACGCCCAAGTTCGATATAGGCCTTAAAAATAAGGGTTAACGCATCCAGCCCATTTCCAACGCCTACACAATATTTAGCACCGCAAAAAGCAGCAAAACTTTTCTCGAACTTTTCACATTCCGCCCCGCGGATATACCAACCACTTTGGACAACCCGCGAAATAGCCTGCGACAAAAAAGGTTCAAAAGATTCATTGATCTTATTCAGAGGGAAATAAGAAATTTTTCCAGCCGCCGCAGGCATTAGGAACCAGCCTCTTTCAAAAAGTCATCATATTCATAGATATAATCAGAGGCGTCGTAATGTTCGGACGCAAGAACCATGCACACGGCACCCGAAGAAAAATTTTCTATTGTGCGCCAAGTCATCGTCGGAATGAAAAGACCATGATAGGAACGGTTGAGCGTATATTTTGTACGCGTTTTTCCATCATCCAAAATGACATCAAAACTCCCACTAGCGGCTATGACCAATTGCTCCAATTTCCGATGCGCATGCCCCCCACGAGAGGCTCCACCCGGAACGTCATAGAGATAATACAAGCGCTTGATATCAAACGGAATCTGTTCGCCACCTTCAACAACACTCAAGTTTCCGCGCTGATCATGGACGATGGGAATATTAATCATGCAGGGTTTTGAAAAATCCATAAGCGTAAAATATAAAAATATGCCGCAAACAAGGATAACACGGTGACAAACCCCTTCCCGCTGCAATAATTTTCCTATATTTATGCGTATGAGCGAATATTTGCATAAAGATAGTATTGGTCCCGTGGTCGCAAGAAACAAAAAGCTCGACCTCGGAAACGGCGGATTCAAACTCGAGAACGGCGGAATGCTTCCCGAGGTTTCCGTACGTTACGAGACATACGGTTCGCTCAACGCCTCCGGCACGAATGTTGTGTGGATTTGTAGCCCACTAACCGCAGATGCGCACGTTGCGGGTTTTTACACCCCCGAAGACAAGCACGTAGGCTGGTGGGACGCTCTTATCGGCAAGGGAAAGGCTATCGATACAGATAAATTTTTCGTCGTATGCAGCAACATTTTAGGGGGGTGCAAGGGTACAACAGGACCTGCAGACATCAATCCGCAAACCGATAGGCCTTACGGTTCTACCTTCCCCGTCATCACAATTGGCGATATGGTCCGCGTACAGAAAGCATTGGCAGATTCCCTTGGGATCAAGCATTACGAATGCATAATCGGCGGATCCATGGGCGGATTCCAAGCAATGAAGTGGGCCATTTATTACCCGGACGATATCGAGCGCGTCATTCTCATCGCAACATCTCCCGGATTTGCTAGCCAAGCTCTCGGTTTTGAAATAGTCGGGCGCGATATTATTATGCAAGACCCGAACTACAACAACGGTGATTATTACGACAAGCAGATTCCGGCCATCGGGCTCGGCAATGCCCGCAAACTCGCCCACATCACATACCTTTCTGCGAAAGGTATGGAAAAGCGCTTTCCGAGATCGGACATCCGCGTAGAAAATCCAAGTAAATTTGATACGGGATCTTCGCTCGAAACGTATCTCCGGCACCAAGGCGAGAAATTCGTGGAACGCTTTGATGCAAATAGTTACTTGCACATCGCCCGCGCTACGGACAACTTTGATCTCGCTACAGAATACGGTTCTCTCGAAAAGGCGTTTTCCGGAGTAAACGCCCAATTTTTGAACGTGAACTTGAGCTCCGATTGGCTGTTCCCGCCCAACGAATCCCGCAAAATTACAGAAGCCCTTTTGAATACAGGTAAAGTGGTAACGAGTCTCGAACTCGATACAAACTTCGGGCACGATGGATTCCTAGTAGAAGTCGGCAACTTGGGCAAGGCTGTTTCGCGATTTCTCGGCGGAAAAGTCGGAGATGCTCCCTCCACAGGTACTCCTGCGTTCCACAGCGAAAAGGATATCGCGATTATCGACTCGCTTATTCCCGCCAAAGCACGGATACTCGACCTTGGCTCGGGTGACGGTCTTTTAATTGATTCCTTATGGAAAAAGAAAGGGGTCACCGGAGTCGGGCTCGAACGGAACTTCGACAACATTCTGGGTTCCATCGAACGCGACGTGCCCGTGATTGAAAAAAAACTCGATTTGGAAGCTCTTTCCTCCTTTAGAGACCAAAGCTTTGACTATGCCGTATTCAACCGTACGCTCCCTGAAGTGAGGAACCAGCAGCTGATGCTCCGCGAAATTATGCGGATAGCTAAACACGCGATCATCACCTTCCCGAATTTCGGTTCTTGGGCGATGCGCTTTGCGCTTTGCTATCACGGACGTATGCCCAAATCGGACGAATTCCCCTACGAATGGTATGAAACGCCGAACATTCACTGCTTTACCTACCGCGATTTCGTAAAACTCGCCGAAGAAGAGAATCTTATGATTGAAAAAATCATAACAGTGAACGAAAAAGCGCTGAGCAGATTTCTTACCAAAGTCGGCCGAGTGAACTTGGGAGCCGAACGCGTGATTGCCATGGTGAGAAAAGGCTAGGTAACCTCCAGTTATTATATATATTTGCCATATTATGTCAATCATTTCAATGACCGGCTATGGCAAAGATGAATTTAAGTTACAGGGAACACTGTGCACAGTGGAAGTGCGCTCGGTGAACAACCGTTTCTTGGAAATTTCATCGCACCTCCCCAAAAACATCTCTTATCTGGAATTCGCACTTAAAGAAGAGATAAAAAAACACCTCGCAAGAGGTTCCGTGAACCTCACCGTAACAATCGGCGATGGCGAAGAATCCGCGATTCCAAGCGGATACTCTGCGGATGCCGTAGAAGCATACCTCAAAATTGCAAAAGAAATCAAGGAAAAATACGTCCTCGAAGGGAATCCGACGCTAGAACAAGTGCTAGCTCTTCCGAACGTTCTTTTGTACGAAAACGAAGAAAATTCCAAGGAAGTGGAAACGGAGCTCACAGAAAGCCTTTCCCGCGCACTTGAATCCTTAGTCCGTATGCGAGAAAAGGAAGGCGCAAACCTCGCCAAGGATCTGGAAACTCGCGTCAACGAGATGGATAAAGTTCTCGACGAAATCAAGATACTTGATCCGAAGCGCATTATCTATTGGAAAGAAAAATTTGAAGAACGCCTCAAGAACTTAGTGGGCGAAGCCGGGCTCGATCCGGTACGAGTCGCCCAAGAAGCTAGCATCGTCGCCGACAGGCTCGACATCAACGAAGAAATTACAAGATTCAAAAGTCACAACAAGCTCTTCCTTGCAACACTTGCACAAGGTACAAACCAGGGCAAAAAGCTCACATTCATTTTGCAGGAAATGGGGCGAGAAGCCAATACGCTTGCCACAAAATGCCAAAGCGCAGAAATTGCAGCCCTCGCCATACGCCTCAAGGATTCGGTAGAAACCATCCGCGAACAGACAATGAACATCGAATAAATCGCTTCGGGACTTCACTCAGAATTGCTTTGGTGAAGTGAACAGCATACGAATCGAGTGCCCCAGAGAGAAGCTCGTTCATCTTTATTGCCGAGCGTCCTCTGCGGACGAAGGAATCGTCTGCGACTTCCGTGCTTTTAGAACATTACCGAGCGAGAGCAGATGACACTATCGTCATACTCGCGATAGGAATACCTTTTGGCATCCGCCAATTTATCCCCGCAAAGTCAGCGATCGCGGAGCAATATTCGCCTTGATTTTTTCTCGTTACTTTGTGTGACAAATATTGCGTTGCTTTTCCTCTCCCATGCAAAGCAGTCCGGAGGACGGCTCAAGAGATTTGATGCCCCCGGGAAAAACCGGTTTTAGTGAATAGAAAATGAATTTTAATGGTAGTCTTTAACAACTTTATACGAAAAGCGTTTTGTATTTCCAGTTTAAAAAAGAAAAAGCTGGCGCGGCAGGGATACCGCGCCAGCTCTTGTTGTTGTGGAAACTTATTTACCGCTAGAAGTCCTCCTCAGAAAGCTTATTGTTCCGAAGGAAGGATGGAGTCCCATAATCATTTTTTGGATCCAAGGAGAGTTCTTCCGCTGGAGTCTGTACATTCTGAGAAATTTGAGCCGCAGCCGGAGTAGAAATAGTCGGCGTTGCAGGCTTTGACATGCGGATAGTCATTCCCGGGGGAACAACTTCCTCTTCTTCGCGCGGCATAGAACGCACATTCAACGTAGAATCCTGGAAAGATTTGAACACAGGGGCATCTTCTTTTGCTTTAAATCCCATCGTCGGAGTCTGCATCGTCTGCGCTGGCGGTTGTGCATATGCCTGAGACATCGGCTGGGCATAATTCGGCATGGCAGAAGGCCGCGTCATAGGAGCCTGTGACTGTGCATATGCCTGAGACATCGGCTGGGCATAATTCGGCGTGGCAGAAGGCTGCGACGCTGGCGGTGTTTTAATTTGGATAGAATTATTCGAATACGGCGTTTCCATTTTTATCGTCGCATAATCCGGCGCTTCGGACCAAGCCTTGAAATTAGCCGTGGGACGCGGCGTAGCCTGCTCTACGATGCGAGTTCTGCGAGTTTCCTGTTTAGGAGCCTCAGAAGCAGTTTCAGTCGGCGCTGCCGGAGCCTGTCCCATAGCAGGAGACACCAATTTTTCAAGGTTTTCTTCCGGACGCTTGTCAAAACCAGTAGCAATGACAGTAACGCTCACTTGGTCACCGAGTTCCGGAATGGTGACATCGCCCGCGACAATATTCGGATTATTGCTCGTACCAATTTCCTGATAGAGGTAATCCATCGCAGCGCTGTATTCCATCATACCGAAATTTTCGCCATGTGCGACATTAATGAGCACACCCGAAGCGCCGCTCACCTTTATATCATCCAAAAGCGGGCAGGTAATAGCCAGTTCTGCAGCATGAAGAGCGCGGTCTTCACCAGCGGCAATACCCGTACCCATCAAAGCGGCACCACCGTCCGCCATGACCGTGCGGGCATCGTTGAAGTCCACATTGATCGTGCCGTGAATGAACATGATATCGCAAATGCTTCTTACAGCATTGCCGAGCACTTCATCCACTTTGAGGAACGCTTGATCCATAGAAGTCGCCTTTTCAATGATGTCCAAAAGGCGCTGATTGTTAATGACGATGATGGAATCGACAGTCGAACGAAGCGTAGCAAGGCCGCTTTCTGCATTTCTGCGGCGCACCGGGCCTTCCCATTTGAAAGGCATCGTCACAACAGCAACAGTTAGGATTCCAAGCTTGCGGGCAATTTCAGCCACAACGGGCGCGGCACCGGTACCCGTACCACCGCCCATACCGGCAGCGATGAATACCATATCAGCACCTTCCAGCTTTTTCAACACTGAATCCTTGTCTTCTAAAATCGCCTTGCGGCCAATTTCCGGTTTCGCACCGGCCCCGAGCGTCTTCGTCGTCTTCAAACCGATGGCAATTTTATCATCGGCAAGACTCCGTTCCAAAGCCAAGGCATCCGTATTGATGGAAATAAATTCCACGTCCTTGATATTCATCTTGACCATACGGTTGACCGCGTTTCCACCAGCGCCGCCGACACCGACGATCTTGATTTTCGCCTTATGACTCTCAGAGTCACTCGCGATAATATGTCTTGCTTCGGGTTCTTCACCCGCTGCGAGTATATTGGTTTCTTGGTTCATTTTGATCTCCCTGTTATTGTTTGTAAATCTTTTAGATGTAATTCTTCAAATTTTTCCAGATTCTAGTCCAGAACCCTTCGACTGTTGCGACGATTTTTGTCGCTTTCGTTTCATGGGGTTCGACTTTTTTCTTCCGGTTCTTTGCGGCGTAGTACAAAAGCCCGACTCCTGTCGAGTATACCGGATACGTGACGATTTCGCCCAAACCTTGGGACTTCTGCGGTACGCCTCTCCGCACCGGCATCGGGCGGAAAACTTCCTCAGCAAGTTCAATGGAACCATCCATAGACGACGTGCCTCCGGTAATTACAATTCCTGCACCAAGCTGCTTGTCAAAACCTTTGTTATGCAAGTCATCATTCACCTTTTTGAAAATTTCTTCCATACGGCAATAGATGATATAGGCCAAATGCTTGCGGGAATACTCTTGTTCCTCGCGACCGCCAATTCCCGGAACCGGAATTTTTTGTCCTTCAAGTAAATTGATGCGGCTGCAAGTCCCGTACTTTTTCTTGATTTCTTCTGCGCGATTCATCGGAGTCTTGAGGCCATATGCAATATCACTCGTAATAGCATTGCCTGCAATATCGAACGAAACTGTATAGACAACTTTGTCTCCCTTAAAAACAGCGACATCAGTAGAACCTGCACCGATATCTATCAGTGCAACGCCAAGTTCCTTTTCATCTTCATAAAGCACGGAACACGCTGCAGCAAGAGGTTCCAAGACAAGAGCATCTATCACCAAATCGGCCCGTTCTACGGCTTTGCGGATGTTCTGGATAATTCCCTGTTGCGCCATCACTAATTGTACATCTACGCTTAAACGTACGCCTTCCATTCCAAGCGGGTTCTTGAGCTCTTTCTGTTCATCGACAGAAAAATCGCCGGGAAGCACATGTATGATCTCCGTATCCATCGGGTGCGGAACAACGGCACTCGCCTGCTCTACTGCACGGCGCATAGCAACTTCCGTTACAGAGCCTGCAAAATCCTTCAGCGGAACAACACCTTGGCTTGCAATAGAACGGATGTTGCTTCCCGCAACGCCTACATAGACGTGCTTTACATCTACGCCACTCGTGGTTTCAGCCTGCTGCACAGCATTCTTAAGAGCTTGAACAGTAGACTCAAGTTCATTTATTGCACCTTTTTTAAGCTCCGTGGAGCCAAATCCAACAATTTTTATCCGGGCATCATCTTGAATTTCGCCGATAAAAACTCCGATCTTTGAACTGCCGATATCCAAACCGACAACCACGCGGTTTACATCTATTCCTGTTATCGTTTGCTCTTCTTTATCCATTATTTTCCCTCTTGCACGAGCGGATTTGCATACGCGAAACCCTGAAACCGCATATCCAAAGATTTCAGATTGTCCATTTCTTGTGGAAGTCCTTCCAAAAGCAGTCGATAGTCTGCAAATACTTTTCCAGAGGATTTCCCTATCGGAAAAAGCACTTTGAAATCCGTATTGCGGAAAAACACTTCCATTGCATGATTTTCTTCATTCATCACGACCTGTGAAACGCTCTTGTAAAGAGACTCGTCCGCATCGCGCATAGATGCAAGAAATTCTGCGATTTGTTTGATTTGATATTTTTTTGTCACGGAAGCAATCGGAAGTTCATACGCCACCGATGCCGCAACCGGGAGAGTCATTCCGCGCTCCGAATAGATGATCCATTTTGAATTTTCAAGAGTCACCATTAGCGGAGATGTCTCTTCAATTTCAATTTTCACCTTTCCGAAAAAGCCGACATTTACTTTTGCATCGCGTAAAAGAGGAAGAACTAGCAGACGTGCGCGCACAGAATCCGCACAGATCTCAGACATCGGCATTCCTGTTTCGAGGCGTGAAGTCTGTATAATTTCTTCCCAAGTAAGCATCCGGTTTCCTGAAATGTCAATAGTCTTTAAAGTGCGAAGTTCGAGAGGATTGAATTTGCGAATAAAAAACCAACCCTGCCAGACAGCGACACCTACCGCAATTAAAACGAGAAATAGCTTCCAACCCGTATGGCCTAGCCAATGGCCAAAACCGCAAAGGACCTTCCTGCGGTTCTCGCGCTTCAGTTTTCGCTGTTTACTCTCGTTATAACCTAAGCGGCGCAATTTATTTCAAAGCCTCCAAAAAAGGACGTTCCATTTTCCAAATATCGCCCGCACCCATAAACAGTACGAGATCGCCAGGGCGGGCTTCTTTCTTCAAAACTTCGAGTGCATTTTCCTTGGTCCCTACAAACTGTGCATTCAAATGGCCACGGGCAATTGCCGTATCCGAAATGAGCTTGCCGGAAATTCCGGGAATCGGCTGTTCGCGGGACTTGTAAATTTCACAGACGAGAAGTTCGTCACAATTTGCAAAGACCGAAGCGAATGCTTCATACTGATCGCGGGTGCGCGTATAGAGATGCGGCTGGAAAACGACCACAACGCGGCGGTCGGGGAAAGTGTCGCGGGCTCCCTGAAGAGTGGCGGCGACTTCCGTGGGATGATGGGCATAGTCATCATAGACCAAAATGTCCTTTTGCGTGCCGATCAGTTCAAAACGGCGCTTGACACCCGTGAATTCAGCAAGAGCCTTGCGCACGACATCGAGAGAGATACTTTCTTCGTTGGAAAGAGCTATCGCCGCTGTGGCATTCAACACGTTGTGCTTGCCCGGAATGCGGAGCGTGAACTCGCCAAGGGATTCCTTGTTCTTAAAAACTTCAAAATGGGAAGTTCCCCCTTCATGCTGCACATTTTCTGCACGATACATGGCTTGGCGGCTAAAGCCATAAGTTACAACCGGTTTTGTAAAACGCGTGAGAACCGATTGAATGTTCGGGTCGTCCAAGCAAACGACAACTTGTCCATAGAACGGAACCTTATTCGCAAAAGCGACAAAAGCATCCTTAATGGCATCGAGAGTCCCATAAGTATCAAGATGTTCCCGGTCGATATTCGTGATGATCGCAGAAGAAGGCATCATCGAGAGAAAACTTCTATCGAATTCATCGCTTTCGGCTATGAGGTAACGGCCGCGCCCCACCTTGGCGCCACTGCCCTTTCCCTTTACCACTCCGCCGACAATAACCGTGGGATCTTCTCCCGCAGCTTCCCAAATGGCACCGAGCATCGACGTAGTAGTAGTCTTTCCATGTGTACCGCACACAGCAAGCGTATACTTGAGGCGCATCAGTTCCCCGAGCATTTCTGCGCGGCGGATTACCGGAATACGGCGGGCTTTCGCCTCCACAATTTCGGGATTATCCATTTTAACTGCGGAAGAATACACGAGAAGATCTGCACCTTCGACATTCTTCGCTTCGTGTTTGGAATAGATATTAAGCCCGAGATCTTTTAAATAGTCAATTACCGGGCCTTCACCCATATCGCTTCCGCTCACGATAAACCCATTTTCGTGAAGCACTTCAGCGATGCCGGACATCCCAGCGCCGCCAATACCCACAAAATGAAGCTTTTTTACGCGATTACTAGGAATCAAACTCATTTTGCGCACTCCGCATTAAAAATGACTTTCGCAATCTGGTCTGCGGCATCAGGCATTCCAAGCGACTTTGCCGCATCGGCCATCTTGTTTAATTTATTTTCATCCGAAAGCAAGTCCTGGGCTTTATTCCAAAGATTGTTTGGTTCATCATCGAGTTCCACCAAAGCGGCTCCCGCCTTTTCTACAACGCGGGCATTGAACTCTTGGTGATTCGCTGTCGCAAAGGGATACGGTAAAAGAATGGAAGGCTTGCCGAATGCGAGGATTTCCGCAAGCGTAGAAGCTCCTGCACGGCTTATGATAATATCCGCATAGGCGATGTAAGAATAGATGTCGTTCAAGAATGCGCGGAGAGCAACATTTGAAGGAGTGCTCACGCGCTTTTGAATTTCTTCCACATTTTTCGCTCCCGCCTGCCACACGACAGAAATATCGCTTCTGCCTGCAATAGCCGAAAGGGATGCTTCCATTTTAGCATTGATTCCGCGGGCACCCTGAGAGCCGCCCACGACAAGTATGGACTTTGTGCCCGGAACAAACTCAAAGGGGCGTTTTAGAGAAGACATCTTAGGCAATTCACGGACAGGATTGCCGAATACGAGAGTTTTGGAATTCGGAAAGAACTTTACCGCATCCTTGGATGTCACAAAGATCATCTTGGCCGAATGAGCGCCAATCTTGTTAGCAATACCTGCAACGGCATTTTGTTCCTGAATATATACGGGAATCTTCTTTAAACCCGCTGCAACGACAATCGGGAGTGAAACATAACCACCCGTAGCCACAACGACATCTGGCTTATGCTTTTTGAGAACGCGCTTTGCGCTCACAACGGCTTTTGCCAAATTGAAAGGAAGCGAGAGATTGCTCATAAACGCACCGCGATGGAGCGGCACTGCCGAAATTTCATTAAATTCAAAATAAGGGGAGACTAACCGAGATTCCATTGAATCTTTACGGCCAGCAAAAGAGATCTCGGAAACTCCCAGCTTTTTGAGGCTTTCCGCAATAGCGATCGCCGGGAACACATGTCCACCGGTACCACCACATGCAAGCAAAAACTTTTTATTTGTCATATATACCTCGCAAAATATTCTGTCGATTTCAAAGGTTCTTCAACAATGCGCGAACCCGTTCCGGGCCGCGATATATTCAAAAGGATTCCAATGGATAGGAGCGATGCTAAAAGATTTGTTCCTCCATAACTGATAAAAGGCAGCGGTTGACCCGTTGTGGGCATAAGTCCCGTGCATACAAACACATGGAAAATAACGTTGAAAGCCAAAGACGCCGTAAGCGATACAGCAAAAAGTTTCGCATAACGCGTCTTGGCATTACGCGCAATCGAAAAACCCCTGTAAATGATGAAGCCGAAAAGAAGAAGCACGACGAGAGAGCCCACAAAGCCGAGTTCTTCTCCTAACAAACTAAATGCAACGTCCTTATAGGATTCCGGCAGAAATCCGAGTTTCTGGGTACCCTGCCCGATACCCGTTCCAAAAAGGCCGCCGTGTCCAAGGCTTATCAGCGCATTATACAATTGATAGCCGCCCTTTTCAAGATATTCTTCAGGATGGAGCCAAGCTTGGATACGGACTAAGCGATAAGGAGCTGCAATAGCTACAACAGCAGCACCGACAACAAAAGGAATAGCAGACAGGAACAGATACTTTAAACGCGTGCCCGCCGTAAAAAGGAGAATATAAGTCGTTCCCACAACCATCATCGCCATTGAAAAATTTGGTTGCAATAGAAGGAGAATCGTGACAATACCCATCGTAACCATCGGATTTACAAAGCCCTTCTTAAAGTCCTTGACTCCATCCCCAAGGGCTGCTAGCCTAGCGGAAAGCAAAGAAAATAAAGCGATCTTCACAAATTCAGAGGGTTGCATCGAGATGCCGCCGACAAGAAGCCAACGCGAAGCCCCCTTTGCGGCAACGCCAATAATAACGACGACGACAAGTGAAAAAAGTCCGAGCAAGAATAATCCATGGGATAGCCGGAGCCAAGCTTTGTGATCGATGAAGAGCCCTATTAACAAAAACCCGAACGCGAACAAAACTCGCTCCAAATGCGAAAGAGCATAGAAATAGGAAGGGCGTCCCAACTTTTCCGCTTGGAATGCGCTTCCACTATAAATCACAAAAACGCCTAGCGCCAAAAGCACGAGGACCGCCAAAAGGAGGCCTTTATCAAACTTCAAGTCTAGACGCAACTTCATTGGCAACCTACTTATTTACCGCAACTGGTTCAAGGCGGAGAAGCGATTCCACAATCTGTTCCATCTTCATACCGCGGGACCCCTTGACTAAAAGGATGTCGCCGATATGGACGTTTTCAGAAAGGAAATCAATAACATCTTTCACCGTATCAAAATGGAGCGCGGAATTGGAGTTCATTCCCTTGGCAATGGCACCCTTTTGAGTATTGACGGACATCTCACCCACAGTGAGAAGCAAATCAAAATCCATCTGGGGAACAAGTTCGCCCATTTCGCGGTGGAGATCAGCACTCTTATCACCGAGTTCGAGCATATCGCCTAAAACAGCAATGCGGCGACCACAACCGGAAACAGAACCGATTGTCTGGAGAGCCATCTTAGTAGAAGACGGATTTGCGTTATAGCAATCAGAAACAACCTTGAAGCCGGCTGCGCTGCGAATTTCCATACGCATATTTGCCGCGTGGAATTTTTCAAGCGCAGCAGAGATCGCCGATTTGGGTATGCGGAGCGAAGTCGCGACGGCAATAGTCGCAAGAGCGTTATACACATTGTGAATACCCGGGACATTCAAATGAAATTCCGTGCGGCCAATCTTGAAAGTCGCACAAGCATTCGAATCCCACTTTAGATCTTCCGGTTTAATGATGCCGCGCCGAATTCCGAAAGTCACTACGTGATAGCTCTTGCAAGTCTTCACCTTAGAGAGGCGGGCATCATCCGCATTCACGACCAAAATGCCACCCTTGCGGAGTCCATCTACAATAGAGAGTTTTTCCTTGAACACATTGTCCAACGTTCCCAAATGTTCTAAATGGCTTGCACCTACGTTCGTAATTACGGCAATGTCCGGCTCTACTGTCATCGAAAGCGGATGAATTTCCCCCGGAGCACTCGTTCCCATTTCCACAACGGCCACCTCATCCGTATGCTTAAATCGGAACACTGTCTTGGGAACGCCAATCTGATTATTCAAATTGCCTTCGGTAGCAATAGTCCTGAACTTTTCCGAAATGACAGCCTTGAGCATTTCCTTGGTCGTCGTCTTCCCATTGCTACCCGTGATGGCAATCTTCTTCAACTTGAACAAGCGCTGATATCCCTTGGCAAGCTTCAAAAGGGCTTCATTTGTATCACTCACTGGGACATAAACTTCCGCGGGAATTTTACCTGCGCGGTTTTCATCCATTACGCTCATCAGAGCTCCTTTCTCCATCATCTGGGGAATAAAATCATGTGCATCGAAGCGCGCTCCCTTGAGCGGCCAAAAAACGACACCCGGAACCGCTTCGCGGCTATCCAAGCAAAGCTTTACCTTGCGCTTTGCAAGCCTAGAAGAAACGCCGACCGGGGTACTCTCAAGTATCCGGCACATTTCTTCAATGGTCAAATCCAAGTTCAGCATTATTTCATCTCCCGAAGGACTATCTCATGATCGTCAAAATGGTGCTTTACCTTCCCGACGATTTGATAATTTTCATGGCCCTTACCCGCAACGACAAGGAAATCCCCCCGCTGCATCGCGTGACAAGCCTTCGCAATCGCTTCTTCCCTCGAAACGATTACTTCAAAATTCTTGGAAGTCATCCCGGATACAATTTCAGCAATGATGTCCTCCGGTTTTTCCGTACGCGGATTATCCGACGTCACCCAAGCAAAATCCGCTTCGCGTTCCGCAATCGCACCCATGATATGACGCTTGTTGCGGTCTCTATCTCCACCGCAGCCGAACACCACGGAGAGCTTCCCTTTGCAAAGAGAACGGGCCGTGCGGAGCACGCGTTCCAAAGCATCGGGCGTATGCGCATAATCGACGATCACGCGGCGGTTGCCATCGTTAAACACCATTTCAAAGCGGCCCGGGACCATGATCGTAGAAAGGGCCGTGCGGAGGGCCTCTTCAGAAAAGTGCATCGCATGTGCCCAAGCGGCAACAAGAAGCACATTGTCCGCATTAAAATCGCCCACAAGCGGAGTTTCAATCGGTCGGGAAGAAATCGACGGCACATCCAAAACCAATCCATCTTCCGAGCTCTTCACAGAAGCGGGTTTCACATCTGCAAAATCAGCACCCAAGCGGGAAACAGAAACTTTATCAGCAACGGAGATCTCGTTAAAAAGGCGCTTGCCATAAGCATCATCAATATTGATAACTGCCACTCCGTCTTGAGCTAGATACTTTGTAAACAAAAGCTTCTTAGCCTCAAAATAGGCTTCCATCGTCTTGTGGTAATCCAGATGATCTTCCGTGAGGTTGGAAAACAAGGCGCTCTTATAGGCAATGCCCGCTACGCGGCCTTGATCAAGCGAATGAGAAGAAGCTTCCATCACAAAATCCGTGCAACCTGCGAGAGCCGCTTCAGCAGCAAATGCATGGAGTTCCAAAAGTCCCGGAGTCGTCAAATTGGAAGAAATTACTTTGTCACCGATTTTTTTGCAAATCGTACCCACGAGGGCCGCCTTGCGGCCTTCTCCCCGAAGAACGGATTCCATCAAAAACGCACTGGTCGTCTTTCCATTCGTTCCCGTTACAGCATGGACAATAAGTTTTGAAAATGGATCCTTGAAAAAAATCTTGGCCGCTTCCAATCGGGCATCTTTTACATTCTTCACCTGGATCCATTTAGAAGCGAGATCCAGAGGAGCTTCGCACTCCCCGACTATGGCAATCGCACCCTTGGAAAGGGCCGAACGCGCAAAATCAAAAGAGCCTTCTCCCGGGAGAGCAAAGAATAAATCACCGGCAGTAGCCTTTCTCGAATCATCGCAAAGGCCCTTTACGCCCAAATTCTTAAACAATGCTTCAGACAACATAATGTTTTCCTAGCCTCGCTCGGTTAAAATCAATTTGCATTTTGCACCGCGGGACACCGGAGCATCCGGAAGCGGAGTCTGAGACGAAACGCGTCCCTTGCCTTCGTATTCCACAGAAGCCTGGAGTTCACCTATCGCATCCAGCGCATCCTTCAAAGAAAGGCCCTGCAAATCCGGCATTTTTGAATTGAAAGGCGTCGCCAAGCGGAGAACGAGCCCGCGATTTGAAAAATCATATTTGGAAGCAACGACAACAGAACCATCCGCTTCAAACGAAACAGGGCAACCCTTCGATCTAGACAAAGAAAGGGCATTCGATTTGGATAAACCCACAAAATCCGTTTCGCAATTTTTGGACTCGGAAACGCGGGCAAGGTTATACGGCAGAGGAGAAACTGCTGGATGGTAATAGATGCCTTCCATAATCTTGCGGAACACTGGGCCCGCAGTAAGTCCGCCTACAGTGCGGGTCTTTGGGTCATCCAGCAGCACCATGCATACATAGCGCGGATTTTCCGCCGGAGCAAGTCCAATAAAAGAGGCGACTTGCTTTGTGTGATCGTAGCGATGAAGCTCCTGGTTGTATTTTTCAGCCGTACCTGTTTTGCCGCCAAAAACAATTCCCGGAAGTTTGCTCGAATTCACACTCTTCGCCGTTCCCTGTTCCACCACTTCGCGGAGCATTGACCGCACTGTAGAAGCAGTCTTCTCCGAAACGACCCGGCGCACTTCCACCGGTTTATTCTTATAAATCACTTCATTGTCCGGGGAGCGCAATTCGCGCACGATTGTCGGCTGCATCAACTTTCCGCCATTGGCGATCGCAGAAAAGGCCATCACCATCTGAAGGGGCGTCACCATTACTTCGTGCCCAAACCCCATCGTCTTGAGAGTGCGACCGCTCCAATCATAAGTAGGTTTCAAGCGTCCGCTTTCTTCACCGGGGAGCTCGATAAACGTCTTGGAACCGAAGCCAAATGAACGCACGTAACGGTAAAACGTTTCCTTGCCGATCAAATCCGCAATTTTTGCAAACACAATATTCGACGACATCGCCATAGCCTGGGTCATATCCATATCGCCATGATCGTGTGTATCGCGGATCGTATCATCTTTTCCAAGCATCCA
>JALNVO010000012.1 GCA_023231365.1 Fibrobacteraceae bacterium
CACTCAAATGGTTTGAGTTCTACGCGGCGGTTCGCATCGCGGCCTGCTTTGGTCTTATTATCGGCAATAGGGCGTTCGGATCCATACCCAATGGCACGTAAGCGTGATGGTTCGATTCCTTTTTTGATAAAGTAATCGACGACAGATTCTGCTCGCTTTTGAGAAAGGTTGAGGTTCTTTGCTGCTTTGCCTCTGTTGTCCGTATGGCCTTGCACCTCAAGTTTTGCTGAAGGCGTCTGGCGGAGAAGTTTCACAATATCGTCCAACGTACTGTAGCTTGCATTGGTGAGCATAGCGGAATTGGGCTTGAAATTAATGCCCTTCTTGAGCTGGCTCAAATCTTGCTTTTTGTCGACAGGGCATCCGTCCGGTTTGATCTTGATTCCTGGAAGTGTTCCGGGGCATTTATCTTCTATATCAGGGACGCCATCCTTGTCCTGGTCGAGTACGCAGCCGGTACTGTCTACAGAAAGGTTAGCTTGAGTATTCGGGCACTTGTCAAGAACATCGGGGACGCCATCCTTGTCCTGGTCGAGTACGCAGCCGGTACTGTCTACAGAAAGGCCTGCCCGTGTATTCGGGCATTTGTCAAGAACATCGGGGACGCCATCCTTGTCCTGGTCGAGTACGCAGCCGGTACTGTCTACAGAAAGGCCTGCCTGTGTATTCGGGCATTTGTCCTTGCTATCAAAGACGCCGTCGTGGTCGCTGTCTTTGGGGCAGCCGAGCGTATCGACAATTGTACCAACTGGAGTACCCGGGCATTTATCGAGTGCGTCTGCAACGCCATCGTGGTCTGCATCAGTGGGACATCCGGTTGTATCTACTGCAGCTCCAGCCATTGTGTTGAGGCAGCGGTCCTTGTAATCAGGAATGCCGTCATGGTCCTTGTCGACAGGGCATCCGAGAGAATCGACGGATATACCGTTTGGCGTTTTTGGACATTTGTCCTTGCTATCGAAGATTCCATCATGATCGCTGTCTTTTGGGCAACCTTCATCATCGACGATTGTACCGACGACGGTTCCCGGGCATTTATCGTCTGCATCTGCAACGCCATCCTTGTCCGCATCCGACGGGCAACCCATGGTGTCTACTTTTGCTCCTTTACGAGTATTGGGGCATTTATCAAGATAGTCAGCCACGCCATCTTCATCTTGGTCAAGCGGACAACCATTAATATTCACAGACACGTTTGGATGGGTTGCCGGGCATTTATCTTGGACATCTGCAACGCCGTCGTGATCGCTGTCTTTGGGGCAACCCATGCTGTCGGTAGGTGTGCCTTTGGGCGTATTTTTGCAAAGGTCCTTGTAATCAGGGATGCCGTCTTGGTCTTCATCCACAACGCAACCGACGGAATCCACTTTTGCTCCGCGCGGTGTATGTGCGCATAGATCTTTGCTGTCTCGAATACCATCTTTGTCTTCGTCTTGCATCAGGAACTTGTTTGTCCAAGTAAGAAGGGCCGAGACTCCATATTTTGCAGAGCCGACTTCTTTGTAGGTCGTTTTCACGCCATCGCGTATTCTCACGACATCGACAGTCTTTTCATATTCGTAATCGTATGTCGTATTAATGCCGATATCGGCGCCGAGTGCGAGATCGAAGCCTGCCGGAAGGTGCAGGCGGACGCCCGGAGTTAACCGCATCGGATCCGCCACTGGCTCGCGGGGATTAGCTGTTTTTTCAACGCGCGTTTCGCCAGAAGCCTCCACAAAAATGTCCATCGCGGAAATGGCTGTAAGATTGAGCCCGGATCCCCAAATGACTGTGTTTGAACCTTCATGCAGAGTGCCGACAAAGCCTGCGTTGTTATTCCAGCGGAGAGGCACTCCGGCCTGTGTGAAATCGAACGTCAATAGAAGTTCGCCTTCGAAAGCCCAGTCATTTGCAGTGAAAGCGTGGGAGTTTCCCCAAGAATTCACGTACCAGACATGTCTTGGACGAAGGCCCGTGTTGTGTTTCCCGGTGGGAAAGTAGACTTGTCCCAGTACAGCTGCGTTAAATACATGGTTTGTATCAACGGGAATACGGATTTTTGTCCAAGCCTGTAAATCGCCGATGCCCGCTCCGTTGAGATGCTGGTTTGGATACTCGTCGCTCACGGCATCATAATTCAATGGAAGGACAGCACCCAAGTCCCAGAAACTGGTTAGGCCTAATGCCATATGGACATTTCCCGCGACCATCGGTACTATTCTATCAAGCGTCTCGGTCTTTCCGTTGGTTGTGTATGTATTTCCATGAGCCATTGCATCGGCATCTGTGGTGAGCTCAGTGCCTAAACCGGCAGAGAATACCCATTGCCCTAGAGTTCTTGCACTTTGCTGATGGAGACCGTCTACACCGCCTTCAAGTCCTGTTTCTGCAAAAGCCATTGCGGAAAAACCCAGAATGGCTAATAGCATTTTTTTGTTCATCACGTCCTCTTTTGTTAAAAAATTTTCCAGGAGTGGAGTTTATCAAAAGATAAGTAATCTTGAAACGATTATTTTAAGCAAACTTTTTATTTACTTGTATCTCTTCTATCGCTACCGTTTATTTGCTGATTTTTTCAGGAATATCAAAATTCTATTGGCTTTTGTAAGTAAATTTTATATTTGTCTATTTTTATAGGGATTGATCTTGG
This sequence comes from Fibrobacteraceae bacterium, assembly GCA_023231365.1. Taxonomy (GTDB): domain Bacteria; phylum Fibrobacterota; class Fibrobacteria; order Fibrobacterales; family Fibrobacteraceae; genus Hallerella. The sequence continues at coordinate 2,633 of JALNVO010000012.1, forward strand.
ATTTTCTTTTTCCCGCATAATCAAAATGCTTTTTCTTTCCAAGGTTGTAATTTTTTCTAAATTTGGCGCGTATTTTTAATCATCTTCCGAGGTAAATATGGCCGAAAACGAAAATAAAGAAACGACTGAAATCAAAACAGAAACGATTCCTGAAGTCAAAGATAACGCTCCAAAAGCTAAAAAAGATTTTTTCGACAAGAAAAGTGACCGCAGGCCGCACCGCCGTAATTTCGGTGGGGCAGGCAAGTTCGGTTCTCACGCTCAAGAAAAGAAAGGCCCGTTTTCGGATTCTTTGGCTGACCGCTTCGGCGACATCCTCGCTGCCAAGCTCAAACGCGGCATTGAAGATGATATCAAGCGCAAGATCAAGGCCGCCCAGTCGGATCCGGCAGTGCAACGCGCGAGCGCCAAATACGGTAAGTGATTAAGTGCCCTCATAGCTCAACTGGATAGAGCGCGCCCCTCCTAAGGGTGAAATCTACGTTCAAGTCGCAGTGGGGGTATTTACGGGTCGCACGGAAGTGCGACCCTTTTCTATTTGTCTCATTTTTTATTTTTATTCTATGCGGCGCACTTACGTCATCTTTACTACGGTATTTTTTGTGCTTCTTTTGTTGCCGGTCTCTTGGGAATTTGCACATTCCCTGCATTCCGGCGAAGCTTTCCAGCCGATGGATATTTTCCGCGATATGGCCAAGCCCGTATGGCGTGAAAAAGCTTTGGTGAAAGAATCGGATTCTCTCTCTGTTCTTTGGCAGAAGCTTTCTGGAACGGAACTTTCGGATTCTTCATCCGAAGCTTTAGAAAATGCCGTCTTGAATTTAAAGAAGAACATCTTGGAAATCAACGAATATTTGCCGCTGGATTCTGCGGATCCTTCGCTTGAAAACGTTTCCCGTTTGGAAGAACTTGTCTCGGAATGGGAGAATGGGGTGGATGTTAGAAGGGAAATAGGGATGAGAATTGGCAAATTGCTGACTCAATATTCCCATTATTCCAGCCGCCGTGTTCTTAGCGCTTGGTGGCGGCACGGCTTTTTAAAGGGGAAGTATTTGCGCGCATTTGAAAACCGGCTTGAAAAGGAAAATTCCTTGGTCAAGCTTTCGCGTCCGGTGTATCAGAAGTTTGCTTGGAAAGTCTTGTTCGATCCGGGGACGAAAGCTGTACCCGTGGATTCCGGGTGGTTGTTCTATCGCCAAGATGTAGAATTTCTAGTACGCAAGGCTCCGTGGAATTCCAGGATGGAAAAATTGGACGATCCGCTCTCCGCAGTCCTCGACTTTAAGGCGGAACTTGAACGCAGGGGCATAGAACTCTTGGTCGTAGTTATTCCTGGAAAGCCCTCTATTTATCCCGAGCTTTTGAATTCCGAAATGATGGGCCTTACCGGTGAAAATTTTTCGTATGGCAGAAATTTTGTTTCGATGCTCGCTGAAAATGGTGTGGATGTAGTGAACCTATATTCCGCGTTCTCTGCTGCAAAGGACAAGGATTCGGAGGAAAATTTACTTTATTTGAATACGGACACTCACTGGACACCGCGCGGGGCCGAACTCGCAGCTAAGGTCATTGCAGAGAAAGTAAGAAGATATCCCTTTGTTGTGGATTTCCCGCAGAGGGACTATATGGATTCAGCTGTAATTGTCGAACGCGAAGGCGATGTGGCTGTAATGGCTGAAGTCGCGAAAGATTTTTCGAAGCAGAAGGTAATTGCTCACGTTGTGAAAGAAGTTTCAGGAAAGCCTTTCCGGGACGATTTCCGGGCATCGAAGGTCTTGATTCTCGGCGATAGCTATTCCCGAATTTATGAAACGGACGCTCCTCTTGGTGCAGGTTGGATTGCCCATTTTGCTCTCGAAATGCGTACCCCAGTGGCAAGCATTGTAAGTGATGGAGGCGCAAGTACGCTCGTCCGAGAAAAGCTCGCCCGCAAGTCGCGCGTATTGAAGAACAAGAAACTTGTAATTTGGGAATTTGTCGAACGCGATTTGCGCTTCGGCGCTGAAGGTTGGAAAAAAGTGAGGCTTGATTAATGAATTCGCAAAAGGCATCTTGGTGGAATCGCGCATTGAAAGTTCTTCCGGGCGGAGTGGATTCGCCGGTCAGGGCTTTTGGCGGAGTGGGCGGCGAGCCTATTTTTATTAGATCCGCTGAAGGTGCATATCTCTTTGATGATTCAGGAAAGAGATATATCGATTTTATTCTTTCTTGGGGCCCGATGATTTTGGGGCATAATCCACCGCAGGAGATTGCGGCTTTAAAAGATCAACTTACCCGTGGGTTAAGCTTTGGTACGGGTACGGACAGCGAAGTGGAACTCGCAGAATTCATTCTGTCCAAGATTCCTGGAATGTCGAAAATTCGCCTAGTAAATTCGGGAACGGAAGCGACGATGAGCGCAATCCGCGTCGCACGGGGTGCTACGAACCGGAATAAGATCATCAAATTCCGCGGTTGCTATCACGGACACGGAGATTCTTTTTTAATTCAGGCCGGTTCCGGGGCTTTGACACATGGAACGCCGAGTTCCTTGGGTGTCACGCCTGGTGTTGCTGAAGATACGCTGATTGCGGATTATAACCACTTAGAGGAGGTAGAAGCTCTTTTTGCATCTCATCCCTCGGATATTGCCGCAGTCATTGTAGAACCTGTTGCAGGAAATATGGGTGTCGTTCCCCCTTGTGAAGGCTTTTTGGAAGGTCTTCGTATATTATGCACAAAGTATTCTTCTGTACTCATCTTTGATGAGGTGATGACCGGCTTTCGCGTATTTGACGGTGGGGCGGCCAAACGCTTTAACGTTCAGCCGGATATGATTACGCTCGGGAAAATTGTCGGCGGTGGAATGCCGCTTGCCGCTTATTCGGGTAGGGAAGAGTTGATGGATAATGTAAGTCCGCTTGGCAAAGTGTATCAGGCAGGAACGCTTTCCGGGAATCCAATGGCTGTTACCGCCGGACTTTCTTTGCTCAAGCTTCTTTATGAAATAAGGCCTTGGATGGCTTTAGAGGCCTCTGGAGCAATACTTGAAGCGGGCCTTCTTGATGCGGCGAAAACAGCAGGCGTTAGCGTACAAATTAACAGAGTCGGATCCATGTTCACTGTGTTTTTTTCGGAAGCTCCTGTGATAGATACGGAATCGGCATTAAAGGCCGATCCTAAAAAATTTGCTCAATTTTTCCATTCTATGCTGGATGATGGCTTTTTCTTTCCGCCATCCCAATTTGAAAGTGCTTTTATTTCAACAGAGCATACAGATGAAATTATGGAAAAGGCGATCAAATCCGCATTACAAGCATTTAAAAAGGTAAAGTGATGAATATTAATGATGCTGTTTCTTTTTTGAGTGCAGAAGCAAAAAAATGCACCACTGCGTTTGATGTAATAGCGGGACATTCCAAGTCGGAAGGAGTTTCGGTATTTCAAGGGAAAGTACAGAATACGGAAATTTCGGAATCGGTGGGCATTGGAGTCCGGGTCTTTAACGGGGAAAAGCCGGGCTATGCTTATACGGAACACCTTGCAGAAGACTCCATTAGGCAAACTTTGAAAGATGCTCTCTCGCACACGGCATTTACTAAGGCAATTCCTATAGAACTTCCTCGCCTTTCAGAGTATCGCAAATTAAGAATGCCCTATAATGAAGAACTTTCCAAAGTGACGCTCGCTCAGATGGCTGACCTTTCTCTTGAAATTGAGAAAAAAGCTTTTGCCCTTTCTTCGAAAATAGAGAACATTCCTTATCTCGGCGCGGGCAAGGAAGAATCCATCGTTGTTTTTGAAAACAGCAATGGCGTGCACTTTGAAAATCGCCGGAATGGAATTTCTGCAGGGGCTGGCGTTTTAGCCGTGAGCGGGGAATCCAAGAAACTGGGAGCTTATGACAAATCCGGTTTGTCTTTTTCTTTGCTCTCCGCCGATGAAATTGCTTCCAAAGCCGTTTCCCGTGCGTTGGAGCTACTTTCGCCTTCTAAAATAGATAGTGGTAAAATGCCCGTTGTCTTTTCAGAACGCGTTGCGGGGTCGTTGGTCGCTATGTACGCGTCGTCTTTTTATGCGGAACAGGTGCAAAAAGGGCAGTCCCGTTTGCAAGGTAAATTGGGAGCTCAAATTGCAGACAAATGCTTCTCTCTCTCGAGTGATCCTTTTCGTGAAGATCTTCCCGGCGTTAAAACGATCGATTCCGAAGGTGTCGTTGCGAAACAAATTAATTTAGTCCAGAACGGGAAACTGGAAGATTTCCTTTATAATCTGGAAACTGCTCAAATCGATAAGCGAACTAGTAATGGCTCTGCGGCGCGTTCCTATTCTGGAAAAGTAGGCACATCCTTTTCGAATTTGATCGTCGCTCCAGGATCTCAAAAGACAGAAGAACTTTTGAAACTTTTTCCGAAGTGCTTTTTTGTGGTTCACCTCGATGGAAATTCGGGCTGCAGCGCGATCAGCGGAGAAATGAGTATCGGCGCCCAAGGGCTTTATGTGGAAAATGGGAAGATTATGCATCCTGTAGAAGGGGTCACGCTCAGCGCTAATTTTTTTGACCTTTTGCAAAGTCTAGTCGCTGTGGGGAACGAGTACCCGGATGCCTACACCTCTATTCAAGTTCCAGCGCTGGCATTCCCGGAAATTGCTCTTTCAAATTGATTTTTTTTGCGGTTTTGGATAGGGGAAAATGGTTCTTCTATGTTATGCTGCAATTTGGCCAATTGCAGCTTTTATGATATACCGTAGACAGAGGGGCGCCGTTATTGTTTTTCTCGTTTTTAAATAATTCTATTGCTATTCTGTACAGTAATTATGTCATAAACTATGAAAAATCGGCTTTGCTCTGTTTAGAGATCGGCTCGTAGGGTGAGTATGGAACATGAGACATCGCAACAAAGCGATTTTAAGAGGTGCTCCAAAATTATGGATCCATATTGTGGATATCTGTCAAACAACTTGATTATTTTTTGATATAGTGAATGAAAGAAGCTTTGCTGTGTAGCTTCTAGGCTTGGAAGAAGGTATGTATTATTTTCAAAACGAAATTTTGGTGATTAGTTTGTTTTTGAATCTAGAATAAAGGACTGAGTTTCCCTTTTGGTTTGCAGCAAATCGGAATTAGCAAAAGACATTGCAAAATTAGATCCATATATACAGCCTTGACATTGTATCAAGCTTCTAACAATTAATGTTATTATTTCTACCTTTCAGCGAGGAATAAAAGAGGCTTCCTATATGATTGAACAGCGTCCAGAATTAAAAAGTCTTTCCGATTATGTTCCTGGAAAATCTATTGAAGAAATCCAGGAGCGCTTCGGGCTTGCCAAAGTGGTCAAGCTCGCATCGAATGAAAATCCGCTCGGGCCTTCGCCTAAGGCTATCGAGGCTTTACAGAAAATTGCGACGACGCTCCATCTCTATCCGCGTGGAGATGCTCCGGATTTGATCAGTGCCATTGCCAAAAAAAGTGGACTTCTAAGAGAAAACATTATTCTTGGAAATGGTTCCGATGAGATTATTGATTTGATTTCCAAAGCGTTCATTCGTGCTAACGATGAATGCATCAGTTTTATACCCACCTTTTCCGTTTACAAATTTTCCACGCTTTCGGTGGGTGGTACGTTCATTGCGGTTGATTCCGGTGCAGAAAAGCCTAAGTTGAGTGCCCTGCTAGAACATGTTACGAAGAAGACCCGTGTCATTTTTATTTGTAATCCGAATAATCCGACGGGCTGGTATTTTAGCGATGCAGAGATCCGCGCGTTTCTCAAGAAGGTGCCGAGCAACGTACTCGTTTTCTTGGACGAAGCTTATGCAGAATTCGCAACGGCGGGTGATTTTCCGCAACTTGAAAAATCCCTTGGCGAATTTCCGAACTTGTTTCTCAATCATACGTTTAGCAAAATCTACGGACTTGCCGGTCTTCGCATTGGCTATGCTTATTCGAGTCCCGAAGTTATCAAGGCTTTGTGGAAGGTAAAGCCTGCTTTCGATGTTAATCGTGCCGCTCAAATTGCGGCAGTAGCGGCTCTTTCCGATGAAGTACATATCAAGAGCACGCTCGCTTCCAATGCCTCGGGCATGAAGTTTCTTGTTTCGGAATTTGAGTCTCTTGGCTACAAGGTGATTCCCAGCGAAGCCAACTTCATTTGCGTACACATCGGCGAAAATTGCAAGGATCTAGTGAATTTTTTGGAAGAGAATGGCATGATCATCCGCTATTTGAAGAGTTTCGATATGCCGGAATGGATTCGCGTCACGATAGGGCTTAAAAACGAAAATGAGATGCTGATGGACCTTGTTAAGAAGTGGAAATCCCGCTAAGAGGTGACGTCGAATGACTAGTGATCAAGAAGTCCGCGAGCTTTTAAATGTGGCGCTAGTGGCATCCAAGGCTGCTGAAAAGGTCATCCTTTCTTATTTCGAAACGTCTCTTTCCATTGAATGGAAGGAGGATAATACTCCGGTGACTATTGCGGATAAAGGCGCAGAAGAAGCCATTCGCAAGGTTTTTGCAAAAGAGACTCCAGAATTTGGCATCGTAGGCGAGGAGTTTGGCGCTGAGGGGGAGAGCGCAGAATATAAGTGGGTCATAGATCCTATTGATGGCACAAAGGCTTTCATGCGCGGTGTTCCGCTTTTTGGGACGCTTATCGGTCTTCACCACAAGGATGTATCGTTGGTAGGGATCATTGGCCTTCCGGCTTTGCATCATACCCTTTTTGCCGGCAAGGGCTTGGGCGCAATGGTTGATGGACAAAGAGTTCACGTGTCTAATGTAGACAAGTTGAATTCCGGTCTCGCGCTTTCGGGTACGATCAATACGTTTGACCATTGTGGTTATTCTTTGAATTTTGAAGCTTACCGCAAAAGTGCTTTGATGTACCGTGGCTGGGGAGATTGCTATGGTTATTATTTGGTGGCTACAGGCCGAGCAGAAGCGATGGTAGATCCGACAGTTTCTCTTTGGGACGTGGCAGCTTTCCCTTGCATCTTGAATGAAGCGGGCGGAAAATTTTCCACGCTTTCAGGGGAAATTGAGTTATTCAATGCGGCGGGCGAGCCTCTCCACGCGATTCACGAGGGCTATACGGGGATGGCGACAAATGGGCTCGTTCACAGTGAAGTTTTAGCTCATTTTAAAAAGTAGTTCCGTCTTTGGTCCGGCTTGCGTGCCAGCCTTGCTTATTGAAATTTATTTGAATAGATCCTTCGACGGCTGTGTTCCGCATTGGAATTTTGAGACTATCCAATCGCAGCACGATCTGCTTGCTCGGATGCTTGAATCGGTTATGCTTTCCGCTTGAGACAATAGAAAGCTTTGGATTTACAGCCATCAAAAATTCTCTGGAACTAGAAGTTTTTGATCCATGGTGCCCGAGCTTGATTACGTCCGTTTTCAGAGGAATGTCCGTTTTCAAAAGTTCTTTTTCACCCTCTTTCGTCAGATCTCCGGTGAGGAGTATTGAGCCCCCGATTCCCGCAACGCGAACCGTAATGCTTTGTGAATTTGTTTCCTTGCAGTGCAGAGGATTCGGATGAAGCATGCGCATCTCCCAATGGAGAGTTTCTTCTGGCTTTGTTTTCATTTGTTCGCTATAAACCATTCCTCGTTTCAAATCCATCACGGGTATTTTGCGGTCAAATGCCTCTCGGATTATTCTTTGCCATTCTTGTTTGGGCTCAATGCGGGAACATTCTTGGATCCAGAGGTTTTCCACAGGAAATTCGCCGAGCAGAGCTTCTGCTCCGCCGAAATGATCCGCGTCCGGGTGCGTAATGATAAGGGCGGAAAGCTTCCAAACGCCTTCGTTCCTCAAAAAGGGTATGATTTTGTCATCGGTTATGTTCCGCTTTCCTGTGTTTACGCCAGCGTCAACGAGAAAGTTCTTTCCTCCCGGACTTTTGATAAAGATGCAATCTCCTTGGCCTACGTCAATTACAACGACTTTCCATGCAGGTTTTTCCGTATTAAAAATTTGTGTGTAAAAATAATAGCCACCTAAAATTAGAATCGCTAACAAAATAATTTTCCTAGCCAAAGCATCTCTTTTAGAAGCACCTAGAAAAAGAATGATTACTCCCAAAAGTACAAGTACCCATATCGGAAAAGGCCCTATTGTAATGCATGCAGCGGTAAAATCAGAAAATTTATCTACCAAAAATGCAGAAAGCCTGAATAGGAATCCGGCAGCTTCGCAAAAATAGGGTGAAATAAAAGGCAGCGGCAAAAGCAACGCGAAAAGTCCAGCTTGCATTCCTAGGCTTACCAAGGGAACAACAAAGATGTTGCCGAAGAGGGAAACTGGTGAAAGGGAGTGAAAATACCATATCAAGAAAGGAGCCGTCGATAAAGTAGCGACAACTGTTATCCAGAAAGCCGAGAGAATATTCGATTCAAAGAACATCCAAATCTTGCTCTTTTTCAAGGCTTCGCTTTTGGCTGTCATCGGGTTCTTTTTCCCGTAGGCGATAATTCCTCCGGTTGCCGCTGCTGAAAGTTCAAATCCCACATCCCAAAGGACTGATGGCGAGTGTATTGTGAGAATCAAAAGAGCGATTCCGAGTGAATTCAGGCTATCCGCTTTTCGTTCGAGAAGAAGTCCGCTTTGGACGGTGCAGAACATGAATACGGCGCGGCATACGGCGGGTGAACCTCCGGCGACAGGTACATAGAGGAGCATCAGGAGGATCGCGAGTATCCGAGCTATCCGGTGGGGCAACCGCATTGCTTTCAATAGGAGAAGAAGCATTCCTGAAAGAAGAACTACGTGGAAACCGCTGATGGCTAGCACGTGTATAATTCCTACTCGCCGGAATTCGCTTTGGAGCGCATCTGGAATTCCGGACCTATCGCCAGCAAGAAGTCCCATCAAAAGACCTGTTTCTATAGGAGGAAGGTTTTTTGAAAAATAGTTCTTCAGAAGTTGTCTGAATGATGCAAAGCTCTTTTCAGGAATCCAAGAACTTTTAATTATCTGGAAAGATTGTATCGCCCCATAAGCGGCAAATCCTTGCGCCTTTAACCAGTTTTGCGTATCAAAACTTCCTGGAACCGTTGGTGGCTCAATTGGATACCAGCGCGCATGGAATGTGATGGAATCGCCTGGAGCGGGGTACGGCGGCTCTTTTACGGATAATCTAACTTTCCCTATGCCTTTTACTTTTAAGATGATGGCGACGCCTTCTCCTCGGTTTAGCACGGATTCCGTTTTACCTGAAGCTAGTGAAGGAAGTTCATTGAACTTTACTTCAGAATTTTCTGAAGTAAATGCTCCGAGTAACAAACGAAGCCCTAGAAGTAAGAGAACTGCGAGGCTTGTTTTTCTTTGAAAGTCAGGAAACAGAAATAGAGAGAGAAGGAGCGTGCATAGTGCGGGAAGCCCATATAAAGGGTGTTCGGTGCAAATGAGGTACAGCACTGCACAGAAGAAACTAGCAAGAGCGGGTCTTGCGTATAGCGGCTCTAAAAGGTGGGTAAATAAAGAAAAGTTCATCTTCTATTCCATAAAAAGATTAAATTGAAAGAGCTCCTCTTCTATTAACGGGTGAGACCTTCTCATGAAGAAAAAAAAGCTCTTTTTTGCTCTTTTTACTGCAACACTATCCTCTTTTCTCGGGGGGTGCGGTATGTTTGACTCTTCATCTTCCGAAGATGCGGAAGTCGATCCCTTGAGCGGTCTCCCTTTTTCTGCTTATCCGAACGATGCTGCGGTGAATGATTCGGCAAATGCCTATTTGGCAACTGGTCTTATGCTCACTGTGCATCCCGGGGCGAGTTATACAATTTCATTTGACGCAGATTCCAACTATGATTCGCCAAAGCTTCAGCTTTATCGTTTAAAATTTCCAACGGATTCTACATATACATATCGCCAAATCCGCAATATCTCGGCAAAGGAAGTGGACGGCAAATGGGTGTATACTTTTGATTGTTCGGAAAATGATCGCGCTTATTGGGCAACGACCCTTTTAGGAGATGATGGTTCTTATTACAGAGGAAAGGTTTCCGGCTTTTCTTTCAAGGGCGTAGGTGCTTACGATTCTCATCTGTCCTTGAATTTGATTGTGGCGGGCTCGTATGGTGGAACTTCGGACTCTGTTTCACTGGATTCTCTTTCCAAGATGATACTAGAAGGCTTCCGCTCGGCTTTATCCGGTGGCGGTATAATTGTAGATACATTGTATTTGCATCACGCTTCGGAGCGCACGGATCTTGCAACATCTTATCCCGATAACAAGCAGTGGCAAGCGGGTAAGTCTAGCGATGATATGTTCCTTACGGAACTGGGCGGTTGGCCCGATTCCTTGGGGGAAAAGGGCATTTATTACGCTTTGGACTTGATACTTGTTCACCGTATAGAATCGGCAGGCGTTCTCGGCTATTCCATTCTGTTTGGCGGAAGCCTTGGCGGTGGTACGGGTAGTACGGTTGTCATCGGTACGCAATATTATACGATTTCTCCTTTGATTGAATATCCACAAAAAGCTTCAGAAATTGTCGCAACCACAGTACACGAAAGCGGGCATTTCTTAGGACTCCGCCATACCACATCCACAATGGCGGATATGGAATCTAGCGGGGATTTTTCGAACAAGGAAGACGGTTTGGATGACACGCCCTATTGCTCGGATTATCTTCCCTTTACAGCATCTTCTTCGACGCTAGTCAAGCGTTCGGATGTGCGATTTTTGCCAATGCCGCGATTAGTGCTGTCCAAGAGCCTTTCTTCTTGTCCTGATGCTTCTAATCCAATGTTCCCCTCAGCTGTGGATGTAGAAAGCACGGGATTTACTGTTGAACAAAAGGCTTTGGCAAAAGCGACTCTCGAACTTTATAAGCATTAATATGGCAGCTCCACACCAATTTTCAGAAACCGCCGCTCTAATCGCGTTTGTCCTCCAACCGGGGAGCGAATGGAATTCTTCCGTTTTAAATGTCATTACGCGTGCATGGGGGCCAATACGCCATTTAGGGAAACTCTTTCCTTTTAACAAAACCGCTTATTATGAAGAGGAAATGGGCAAGGACCTCTACCGCGGAGTTCTTTCCTTTGAGATGCAAATAGCGCCACAACTCGTTGGCGATGAAAAAATTCGCTCCAATGATATTGAACGCCATCTCTCTTTAGCAAACGGGCATCGTTTGGCAAATGTTGACATCGGCTATATGGACATGGATAAAATAGTTCTTCCTTCCTTCAAGAGAGGGCCGTTTAAATTGTATGCAGGTAAGGGCCTCTGGTTGGATATGATTCTCACATATGCCAAAGGCGAGTTCCATCCTACGGCTTGGGCGTTTAACGATTTTGTGCAAAATCCCTATCAACACGATCTCATCCTCATTCGCGAGAAATACAAGAAGGCTCAGAACGTGAAGAAATAAATTGCGGGTCTTTTATCTAGCTCATCGCTAAAAAAGCATTTACGGTGAAAATAGCTGTGCCGCGAATTTGTTTGCAACTATTGCTATGATCGAGCATTTCGAGAAACCAACTGCTGTTTCTGTATGGTAGTTCCTTGAAAAGTAAAAATCAATTCATGAGCACTTGCATATCCCCGTTTCTAGATATGTAGAATGCAAGCATATCTATAACAGGTTTTTGAGTGGCAATGGTTTCATATACGGGCTACATTTTTCCGAACATTCAATTGTTCTCCGGACTTACCTTCTTTCAAAAAATCCTTTGGTTCTTTGTAATGCTGTCGGTAGACCAGATTTCAAATGTAACCGAGGGATTTCTTGCTTGCCTTGGAAGGAACGCCAGATTTATTTTCAACTAAATTAAATATCTATTCTTTCACCAGCACTTTTTCAATTTCAAGAATATAAAGTGTGTGAAAGTCTTTCTTCTCGTAACAGTCCATGATGCTCGGATCGATAAAACTTTCTTGCTTGTAATTCTGTGCAAAAGCCTTCTTGCCAATGAGGACTAAGCGTGCTTCGTCAAAATAGGGAGTCTTGTTTGAGTGGTCCACTGTGAAACCGCAGTGAGCTACTTTGTCTTCATTTTTGCCAGAAGCCTTACCTGCGTAAGCGAGTTCTTTGCGATATTTTTCGTTGAAGAAGCAGAGTGAAACGGTATCGGTTGCATCAATCAAGGTCTTGGTAAAGCGCTGTGGGCGCACGGCAATATAAGCTACAGGCTTGTTCCACATAACTCCGATACCACCCCAAGAAGCTGTCATCATATTTACTTTGCCCGCGTATTCTGCGGTAATAAGCATCCAATCTTTTCCAATGAGCTTAAACGGATTGTCTTTGATCTCTTCAGGGCTGATTTCTTTAAAAGCCATATTTTCTCCTTTTCCTTTTAAAGGGCATCTCTAAAAATTCAGTCTCTATGGCGAGAAACCGGTTCCCTCCGGGGAACATCAGGCTTCGTAGAGCTGACCTTCAGGTCGGCCCCGCAGGGGTGAGGATGGAACAACGTGACACCGCAACAAATCGGTTGCCGCACTTCGCAATGCTCGGCTTCACTCGATTTCATCGACGCAAAGCAATTTTTAGAGTCGCCCAAAATTAAAATAGGATTTTAAAGTATTTGATTTCCAGTCAAATGTTGATATAAAATTTTTACACCAATGCCGATTAAAACAGCGCCGCCGGCAATTTCCGCCCATTTCGCAGAAATTTTATGCCCAGCTTTCTTGCCGATATTCGCTCCGATTTCCGTCATCAACAGCGATACGGCTCCAATGAGAATGGATGCAATGGCGATGGTGCTCCCCACAAGTCCGAACATTACGCCGACGGCAAGCGCATCAAGACTGGTAGCTACGGCTAAAACAACAAGCATCTTGATGGATAATTTTTTGCAGAAATTTTCATCCTCTCCGCCTGAGATGCCTTCTACGATCATCTTGATGCCCAAGAGAAGGAGCAAAGCAAATGCAATCCAATGATCAACCGAGCCGATTTTTTCTGCGAGAAAATTTCCGCAGACATAACCTGCAAGAGTCATTCCCGTTTGGAAGCCTCCAAAGAAAAGACCCATTTTGATAATTTCGGCCTGAGACAAGTTGCGGTGGCAGAGTCCCGTTGAAACAGAAACTGCAAAGCAGTCCATTGCAAGGACAAAGGAGATGAGGAGAATACTTAGAATGTCCATAATTTTTGCCTACGCCGATAAAAAAAGTTAGTTTGAAAAAGAGCGTTTGTAAAGATAGCAAAGGAAGAAACTATGAAACGATATAAAACGGTTCTTCTCACTGGCGCAAGTTCCGGTATTGGCAAAGAGTTTGCCTATGCTCTTGCTCCTCAAACAGATTTTATCGTTTTAGTAGCAAGGCGTTCCGATAAATTGGATGCTTTGGCTGAAGACCTTGAGACCCGCTTTGGGGCAGAAACAAAAACGCTTATTGCAGATCTTTCGATTCCCGGTGAAGCGGCGAAAGTGTTTGAAAAGACCATTGAGCTTACGGGAAATTCTCCGGACTTGCTAGTCAACAATGCGGGTGTCGGGTTCTGTGGAACCTCTTCCGAAATCCCTGTCGAAGCGGAATGTAAGATGCTCACTCTCAACAACGAAAGTTTGATGGTTCTTTGCAAACTTTCGCTCAAGTCCATGTGCACCCGCAGGTGTGGAACTATTTTGAATGTGGCGAGCATTGGTGCTTTTCAGCCGGGGCCCTATATGGCGGCTTATTATGCAAGCAAGGCATTTGTCCTTTCTTATTCTGAAGCGATAGCCGCAGAAGCAAGACCCTTTGGAGTCCGCGTGATTGCGCTTTGCCCTGGGACTGTGAACACGGAATTCCATTCGATGGCCGGTTCCAAGATGGGCTTTTTCCGCCGCCACTTCCAGAGCTCTGCAAAAGATGTTGTTTCTTTTGCTATGCGTTCCTTGCTGTTTGGGTATCCAGATTTGGTTATTCCTGGAATTTGCAACAAATTAATTATTTTCTTGGAACGTGTGCTTCCGCGGCGTGTTGTTACGTATTTTTCTGGTTTGTATCTAAAGGATTGAGATGAAGGCAAATTCCCGGTTCTTGATTTTTTTTGCTTTTCTATCCTCGCTTATTTTTGCCGCAGGGACGTTTACTTTACCTGTACTCACAGAAACATCCCGCTCTAAGGCTGCGGCCATATATGATAGAGATTGCTATGCATGCCATCGCTGGACGCGTGACTTTGCAGGCCCTTCTATGCTGGGCAATGTTTCCCGCTATAAAGAAAATCCCAAAGCCCTCTTTAATTATCTCAAGGATCCCAAGCCCATTCATCCCGATAAATATCGGCCTATGGAAATAGAAAAGCTTTCTGACGGAGATGCTTCATTGATGGTTGCTTGGCTTTTTGCTTTATTGGAAGATTCTACAGCTAAAGACCGACCCCGTTAAACAGAAATGTGGGCATTTTATCGTCTGTTTTTGCAAAATTGGCGTGAAAAAGTGCTTTTACCCTTTCTTTTTTTCTTTTTTTTCGTGTATATTGAGTTTAGCGTTTTTAAAAAGCGCATTCGAAACTCGGAGATTTTATGGCAGAAGATTTGCAATATTTGATTGATCGGATTCGCAAAGAAGCGGTAGAAAAAGCGGATGCGGAAGCCGCATCCATTATCGCAAAAGCAAAAGAACAAGCTTCACAGATTATTAAGACGGCTGCATCAGATGCTACAGCTAAGCTTGCAAAGGCAGACAAAGACGCTGTTGCTTATACAGAGCGCAGCGAACGCACGTTAGATCAGTCTGCGCGAGATCTTATCATTGCAGTCGGCAAACGCCTCGAAAAACTTTGTACGGATATTCTCGCTTTGAATATCCAGAAAGATCTGAGCGATTCCACGGTCAAGGAAATGCTTCTGAAGCTCGCTTCGAGCTTAGGCGATGCGGACATTTCCTTTTCGGAAAATGATTCCAAGGCTTTGGCGTCCTTTGTCACCGGGGAACTTTCCAAGAAGGTCGGTTCTACGCTTTCCATTGATTGTGCTCCGGACATCAATTTCGGATTCCGCATCAAGCAGGATGCGGGGCGCATCTCTCTTGAATTTACAGACAAAGCCATCGCAGAAGCCCTTTCCGCTCATCTCCGTCCTGAACTTGCGAAGGTTGTAACGGAAGCTGCTCAAGGAAAATAAATGAGTGCTTATTTTTATTTGGTTTCCCAGCTTCCAATGCTTCGCATAGGAGAGGAGCCCCCGTTTTCTTCAGCCGAATTCCGCCAAAAGTGCGAAGGCGTGCTTACAGAAGATGAACTCGCTTCTTTGGATGCGCTCCTTGCTGGAGAGCCAGCGGAGAATTCCTTTGTACAGGAATTTGAAGCCCGAGAAATTCAAATGAAAAATGTCGCAGGCAAGATTCGGGCCCAAGCTTGGGGACCGGACGCTCATTTTACGGAGCGTTCCTTTAATGGCTACGATGTAGATTTTGCAAAAAAAATAAACGAAGCACTTTCCAGAACGTCACCTCTTGAAAAAGAAGAGGAAATTGACAAGGCGCGTTTCAATCTCGCCGATGAGCTTGCTGGTGTGGGGGAGCCGACTGTCGCTTTCATTTACGCTTTTGCCGTGAAACTCGCTATTTGCGAACGCTGGGCTAAGCTTTCAAATGAAGCGGGTGCCGCTGAACTTTTAAATGCAATTAATGAAAACGATCCCGACTACAAACGGGAAAGACCGGAGGCTTGATTTTCAATGGCTAGTATCGGAAAAATCATCGGTGTGAACGGCAACCTTATCCGTGTCGCTTTTACGGATCCTGTCGTTCAGAATGAAGTGGCTTATGCCATACTCTCTCAAGGTACAAAGTTAAAAAGCGAAGTCATCCGTATTCGCGGTAATTACGCGGAGCTCCAAGTGTATGAAGATACGACGGGTCTCAAGGCTGGCGATGAAGTAGAATTTACTGGAGAGCTTCTTTCCGTAGAACTTGGACCGGGGCTTTTAGGGCAAGTTTTTGATGGACTTCAAAATCCGCTTCGCCGTTTGGCAGAAAAGTGCGGATTTTTCCTCAAGCGCGGAGAGTATCTGGACGCTCTTCTCCGCGATAAAAAGTGGACTTTTACGCCGGTTGCAAAAGTCGGTGACAAGCTTTCTGCAGCGGAAACCCTGGGGACCGTTCCAGAAGGCATCTTCAAGCACCGCATCATGGTTCCGTTCAATGTTAGCGGATCAGTGACCGTCGAAAATATTATTCCCGCTGGCGATCATGTTATAACGGATACCGTTGCCGTCCTCAAGGATGAAGAGGGCAAGTTGATTGAAGTTTCTATGATGCAGAAATGGCCTGTCCGTATGCCGATCAAGAATTATGCGGAACGCCTCCGTCCCACCCAACCGATGGTCACGCAACAGCGCATCATTGATACGTTCTTCCCGGTAGCCCGTGGCGGTACGTATTGCATTCCGGGACCTTTTGGTGCTGGTAAGACGGTTATTCAGCAACTCACTAGCCGCTATGCGGACGTTGATGTGGTTGTCCTTGCGGCTTGCGGCGAACGCGCCGGTGAAGTGGTGGAAACCCTCCGAGAATTCCCAAAGCTCACTGACCCGCGTACGGGCAAGAGCCTCATGGAACGCACGCTTATCATTTGTAATACGAGCTCTATGCCTGTTGCGGCGCGTGAAGCTTCCGTTTATACGGGTGTCACTATTGCTGAGTATTACCGTGAAATGGGGCTGAATGTTCTTCTTTTGGCCGACTCCACATCCCGCTGGGCTCAAGCTCTCCGTGAAATGAGCGGGCGTTTGGAAGAAATTCCGGGTGAAGAAGCTTTTCCAGCTTATTTGGAATCAGTCATTGCCGCTTTCTATGAACGCGCCGGTGTGGTCCGCTTGAAGGACGGTACTACGGGTAGTGTCACTATTGGTGGTTCCGTTTCTCCTGCGGGAGGCAACTTCGATGAACCGGTGACTCAAGCTACTTTGAAAGTGGTTGGCGCTTTCCACGGGCTTTCCCGCGAGCGTTCTGATCAACGCCGCTTCCCGGCGATTCATCCGCTTGATTCTTGGTCCAAATATGACGGAATGATTGAAAAGTCTCTGGTAGACAAAGCCCGCAAGATCCTCGCCGGTGGTGGTGAAGTTCAGCAGATGATGAAGGTCGTCGGTGAAGAAGGTACGTCGATGGATGATTTTGTCCTTTACCTTAAATCAGAATTTCTAGACGCCGTTTATTTGCAACAAGATGCTTATAACCCGATTGATGCAGCTTGCTCTGCAGAACGCCAGAAGTATCTTTTTGATAAAGTGTTCCAAATTTTGGATACGAAGCTTTCGTTCAAAGAAAAGGATTCAGCCCGTACGTTCTTTCTCAAACTTACGCAGATCACAAGGGACTGGAACCGCGTTGAATTCAAGTCGGATGAATTTAAGAAACTCGAAGAGATGATATTCAACTCCGTTGCGGAGGCCAAGGCAAATGTATAAGGTTTATCATAGAATAGAACGCATCGCAGGTAGCGTCATCACTGTCAAGGCGGAAGGCGCATCCAATCAGGAACTCGCTCAGGTAACGAGCCGGCAGGGAACTTCGCTCGCTCGCGTTAACCGAATTGAAGGCGACATGGTGGACTTGCAGGTATTTGCGGGTTCCCGCGGTATTTCCACAGATTCACAGGTGCGCTTTTTAGGGAAACCCATGGAAATTCCGTTTAGCGACGCTCTTCTCGGGCGTGTTTTCACGGGTGCCGGCATTCCGCGCGATGGCGGTCCTGCTATTGAAGAAAACCCAGTTGCTGTGGGCGGTCCTTCCGTCAATCCAGCCAAGCGCATTATTCCGAAGCGCATGGTCCGTACGGGCATTCCTATGATTGACGTGTTCAATACACTTGTTGTTTCACAGAAACTGCCGATTTTTTCCGTGGCAGGCGAGCCTTACAATGAGCTTCTCGCACGTATTGCCCTTCAGGCCGAAGTTGACGTGATTGTTCTCGGCGGTATGGGCCTCAAGTATGACGACTATCTCTCTCTCCGCGACTTCCTTGAAAAGAATGGTGCACTTTCCCGTTCTGTGATGTTTGTTCATACAGCATCCGACCCGATTGTGGAATGCATGCTCGTTCCAGATGCGGCGTTGGCCGTTGCAGAACAGTTCGCAATCAATGGCAAGGACGTGCTTGTTCTCCTTACGGATATGACGAACTTTGCTGATGCAATGAAGGAAATTGCCATTACGATGGAACAGATTCCTTCTAACCGCGGCTATCCTGGCGATCTCTATTCCCAGTTAGCTTCCCGCTATGAAAAAGCCGTGGACTTCGAAGGCTCTGGATCCATTACCATTTTGGCTGTGACGACGATGCCGGGCGACGATGTAACGCACCCTGTGCCAGACAACACGGGTTACATTACTGAAGGTCAGTTCTACCTCAAGAAGGGGCATATTGAACCATTTGGTTCTCTGTCCCGCCTGAAACAGCAGGTGAACGGAGATACCCGTCCGGATCACCGTACCATTATGAATACAATGATTCAGCTCTATGCTAGTTTCAAGGAAACGCTCGAAAAACAATCGATGGGTTTCCGCATGAGCAACTGGGATAAGAAACTCCTCAAGTACGGAGAGCGTTTTGAAAAGG
>JALNVO010000013.1 GCA_023231365.1 Fibrobacteraceae bacterium
CGGCTTACATAGCCATTAGAATTGTAGTTTCCCGAATCAGCCCAGAATAAAGCATTGAACTTGGTCCAAGAGTTGGTGCTTTCCCACATATTGCGCCCATTCAAACGATAGTTGAAGAGAAGGACATCATCACTTTTTTCAATTTGGCGATGCTGGCCATATTGGATACCAATTCGACCACGGTTAAATTCCGGTTCAAATTTCAAATTAACGCCGGCCATATTCGGGCCATAACGCAAAGAACCTGCATTCAGATACATCTCATCCTTGCGCCAGCTACGGAAACGGGACGGATCTGTCAAGCCATAAGGAGAAAAGAAGTCCTTGCTAAAATAAACAGCTTCGACAACCGTAGGCAAAAAGTCCAAATGCTTGTCCTGAGCCTTTACATAGACACCAAAAGCAGGAGAGGAATATTCATCGGTTGTATTGTCTTCATCGTAGTTGCCAGCAGAATCTGCAATGAATTTCACAGAGTCGGACCAGCTCAAACCAGCATCAGCCATCAAATAGAACTTGGAATTTATATTGCCCTTGATATCTAAAGAGGCAATATGCGTATTATCAAGAAAGGGTTCTTCCTTTGGCCAAACATTAGCCGAAGTATCCGTAAATTCTTTTTCATAGATGATGCCCTTATCGAAAAATACTCCCATATAATTCGCACCAAGGGTCATTGTTTCAAAGAGCTTAGTCTTTGCAATACGACCGCTGATTACATCACCGCGCATATCATAATCACCCGTCATTTCCTCTTCACCGGGCTGTCCGCCATAGAGACGAAGACCATCACGAGTTCCCACGTCCATATCCTTGGGTTGAGAAAGCAGAAATTGAGCAGTAAACCCTAAAGGCAATTGGTAAGCATTCAAAAAGAGCCCGCCAAAAGAACGGTTTGTCCAAAAAGCGCGCCCACCTTCTTTTACGGGTTTGAAATCCTTTTCTTTATAATAGGTGCTAACCGTTTTTTCTTCTTCGAACGTTTCATATTGCCAAGCAAAACGCGGGGCTGTTTCACGCTCCCACATCGTCAGCGGGCTTCCATGGGCCCAAATAACACCGCCTGCCGTCGCATAGATGCCGAAAAAACCTGCGCGGATGTCAGTACCCACATTCATTTCTTCATCGATTGAAGCCCCGACATAGTCCGTATTATGGTTGAAAAGAACGCGTTCTTCATTATTCATCGGACTTCTTGTGGGATCGTCCGCTAAATAATTTGTATAAAATCCAGACATGTCGAACGGGAACCAGAGGTTCGTCCACAAAGTCATATAAGAATTCGGCATCGCCACAATAGAAGCCTTAAAGAAAGCATCTACGGATGTGCGGGCTTTATCATTAAAGAATGCCGGAGAAACATTCGAGTAATGGAAATTTTTCAGCCGGAAATCCATCGTACCGGAGACGGACACAGGCACATCATTCTTCCCCATAAGGGTAGATTCCATATCGCTTGCCAAAGTGTCCAGAGATTGATCTACAGAATCCAATTGCGCTTCTGGAGACAAAGCCCAAGAAGCTGATGCTGTGACGATAAAAGACAAGAAAAATATCTTACGCATAAAGCCTCTCAAATCTCATTGCGGAAGGGATAATTCGCCGGGCCTTGATAAGGCTGACCATGCTTTTTGATTACGACGTCGTCAATCCAAACTTTGAAGGCCGTATTTTCATCTTTTCGGACTTCTAGACGGAATCCCTTGAAATTGGTCCAAGCAAACGGCAAAAGCACTTCCTTTTGGTTTTTCACATCCCAATAGACACCCGTATTTCCAAATAATTTGAGAGGAATGCTGAAGAGCTTCCAATCCTTTGTAATTTCACCGAGGCTCTTGGAACGGAGTTTCACTTGAAGAGACTCTCCATTGCTCTTGACCCCGTCGTCTACGAGCACAAATAAAGCGTTTTCTCCGCCTTGATCGCCCTTGATCCAGAACTCAAGGACGCCATCTTCGAGGTAAGGAGTAAGATCGACAGAACCCGCGATGCAAATAGCAACACCGGAATAATCGCTCGCAACCAATTCAATCTGCATGGAAAGCGCGCCTTCCTTGGCATACTTATCCGTCATAAGGGGCTCTGGATTTTCACGCGGATATTGATAGGTATAGCCACCACCACGAGGGATGGATTCCCGCATCACTACAGTTACAACATCCTTATCCGGACGAAACGGTTTCGGTTGCTTCATCACAAATCGGGAAGCATCTCTATCCCGATATTCATCAAAACTGGCAAAAGACACTGAAACAAAGAGCAAAGAGCATATTGCACAGCGTCCAAAAAAGGCAAAAACATTTTTTCTCATATCTGAAAAAGTCTCCAAATCCGGACAGTTAAAAAACTAATTTCAAACAATGCCTTGACAAAAATAGACAAATTTTTCGAGATTTCATTCAAGAATAGAATAAAAATCCTGTAACATTTGTATACAGATCATTTTTTCAATAGTAAAAAGCGCAATACAACACATGGAAGGCGTATTCATCTGTAAACAAATAAATTTTTTCTTTAGATTTTTAAACACTATTAAACACTATATTAGACACTATATTTTTCTTCCTACTGCCAATAGACGATCCACATAAGGAATTCCATGCCCCTAATTAAGCCCCATTTTCTGATCCATGCCGGATTTGCTATTTCACTGACTGTTTTTTCTGCCTGCACACAAAGTGATCCCGCGAGCGCGACGGAATCTTCCAGTTCAAATAATTCGGCGGCAACATCCAGTTCGAGTCTAGAGCTACGCGATTATAGCGCGGGTGCCCGGATGAATACACTCCTTGGAAAAGGGATCAATTTCGGCAATTCCTGGGACTCTGGAACAAACACCGCAGATACCAGCACGGTTAGAAACTACTTGGATGACGACTGGAATAACGCAATTCAAGATGAATGGTTCCAAATCGCCAAAAAAGCCGGATTCACATCCATCAGACTACCAGTCCGTTGGAACCAGACGGCATTGAACGAGCCCCCCTACACACTTCAGGCAGAACGCGTTGCCGGTGTCAAGGAAGACGTTCGTCTTGCGAACTCACTCGGTATGCCTGTCATCATCAATATGCACCACTATTTAGAGCTCTATGAATACCCTGTGCAGCAAATGCCAAAATTCTGTGCCATGTGGCGTCAAATCGCAGAAGAATTCAAGGACTTCAGCAACGATTCCCTCGTCTTTGAAATTTTAAACGAATCCAGAGGCTATTCCGATAACTATTTAAATGAACTCATCGACAGCGCCTATCATATCATCAGAGCGTCTAACCCTGGAAGAACAATTATGATCAATCCCGGCAACTGGGGCCATTTCGAAGGGATGGAAAAAATCAAATTACCGAGCGATGCAGATGGAAACATCATTATTTCCGGGCACTATTATGAACCCTACAAATACACACACCAAGGGGCTAGCGCTGATTACGCATGTGGAGTCGTCTGGGATTCCACAAATAAAGAAGCCTTGACTTCCATCGTTTCAGACTTTAAATCGTTCGTTGCTATGGCAAAAACAAACTTCCCAGGAAAAAATGGAACACACATTCCTTTGAATATGGGAGAATTCGGGGCTTCCAATGACTGTTCTCAAATTACAAACGCAAACAGAGCCTCTTATATTAGCACCATAGTTACAATAGCGAATGCCCTGGGGATTAGTTGGCATTATTGGGGCTTTACTGGCGTAGAATTCGATGCATACGATAAATCCGGCAATGCTTGGTATCCTGAAATTCTAAAGGCTCTCCTACCCAATTCCCCTTCGCTATGAAAATCAAGGCCTGATTATTTTTTGAGTCCAATTAGCAAAGAATTCCGAGATGATTTCATCGGGATTCTTTTTTAATTCTTCAGCTACTTCTACGACAGAGCGGCGAGAGCGGTACAATTCCCGAAACACGCCGTCCAAAGCAACGATGCGGTCCTTAGGAAATCGCTCTGGATATTTGCGAAGTGCATGCAAATTTAAGCCAGCCCAAATCAGCGGATTCCCCAAAGCTTTGGATGCGGGAGGCACATCCCTATCCACTTTTAACGTTCCCCCGACAAAAGCATACGCCCCTATATGGCAACACTGAGCGACGGCAACCGTTCCGCCAATCGTCGCATATTCACCAATTTCTACGTGACCGCCGAGTTGCACGGCATTCGACAAAACGACTCCGTTTCCTATGCGGCAATCATGAGCCACGTGGACATAGGCCATTAAAAGCACATCATCGCCTACGATAGTCTCCCCAGTCGCGGAAGTTCCGCGATGGAGCGTGCAATATTCGCGGATTGTGCAACGCTTACCCACTTTGAGCTGCGTGACTTCCCCCGCGAACTTGAGATCCTGCGGGATGTTGCCGATGCTTGCGCCATCAAAAACTTGCGTACCCTCGCCGATCGTCGCATAGGGAAGCACATGCACGCGGGATTCCAAAATGACGTTTTCACCTATTTCAGCAAAATCGTCCACCAAACACCACGGGCCGATGCAGGCGCTGTCGGCGACACGCGCTTTTGGGCTCACAATTGCAGAAGGATGTATCATAAAGTAAAACGAATATAAATATATTTGCATCCGTATGATAAGTCTTTGCGTTCTCGGAGCTCTTTCCGGCCTATATGCGGCCCTATTCCTGTTTTTTTCAATAGGACTTCTCCGCACACGCAAAGGAAGCTCCAAGTCGGAACATAAATGGAGCGTTTCCGTAATCGTTCCATTGCGAAATGAAGAAGAACACGCCCAAAAAACATTGGAATCCCTGAATGCCCAAAATTACGATGGCGAATGGGAAGTGGTCTGCGTGGACGACAGGTCTACAGACAGAACGCCCGAAGTCCTTGCCGCTTTTGCTGCGTCACACCCCAAATTTTCAGTGGTACACGTCCCAAAGGACGCTCCTTTTTTGGAAAGCCCCAAAAAGCGGGCATTGGAAACCGGTTTTAAACAAGCAAGATATGATATTTTGATGACTATGGACGCCGATTGCGTTCCGCCGAAAGGCTGGATAGCATCGATGGCCGGGCGCTTTGTAGGAAATATCGCTATCGTACAAGGCCCCAAAAAGAATTCCGGAGCTCCATCAATCGTCCACTACTTCCAAAAACTGGAAACGCTGGGCTATACATCCATCGAAGCCGCCGGTTTCAGCATGGGAATGCCTATGGTAGCAAGCGCAGCGGCTTTGGCGTATAAAAAAGACTTGTTCTTCAAGGTCGGAGGTTTCGGCGACTTGGTGCACCTATCTTCCGGCGACGACGATATGCTTGTACACAAAATGATCAAAGAACCGAACGTGGAATTCTGCTACAACTTGGACCCGGAAGCGGTTGTCGAAACGTCTCCGGTAGATACTTTCAAAGCGCTCCTCAATCAACGGGCCCGCTGGTCAAGCAATGGGACTAGCTATACGAACCATTTCTATACGCTATTCCTTTCGCTCATCTATACATTCTATGTATGGCTCTTTATTTCGCCGTGGCTAACCCTTTTAGGATTTTCCTGGAATTGGTTCCTCGTTCCTTTCGCAATTAAAATCGCTGCAGACGTCATCTTTCTTTCTATCGGTGCAATCCGGATGAAGGAAACAAAGCTCTTATGGGCGCTGCCAATGACCGAACTGATGCAAATTCCGATCATCGCAATTGCGGTTCCTCTCGGAATCTTCAAACTTTTTAAATGGAAGTAAGCGTTCCAATTTTTGCCTTGGCAAATTTCAGAGCAACTTCGGGCGTTCCAATTTTTCCCTGCAACTGGAGTTCAAATTCTTCTTTGAGAATCTTTCCGACTTGCTTGCCCGGTTTCAAACCGAGTGAAAGAAGGTCTGCCCCCTTGAGTAAAGGTTCAGGAGGATTGTCGAATACACCGAGCTCTTGAGACTTCTGTTTAAAATATTGTGCCACATCGACACGCAAAGATTCTTCGAGAAGCGGGTTGCACTTTAAGTAAGCAAGCGCCAAGCGAAGACCCCCGAGTTCTACGGACGCACGGCGGAGAAATTCATCGCTAAAGCCCTGTTTAAAATTTTTTGCATTTTCAAGAAGGCGAGGCGCAAACTTCCAAAGGGAAGGCGTCTTTCGGAGAATATTCACTTCATTCGTTATCCGAGAGAGAAAGGCTTTCACTTCTCTTTCATTTTTCGCTCCCGAGAGAAGAACAGCAAATGAGAGTATCTCTTCTGACGTCAAATCAGTAATCGTCGGAAGCTCCAAGGATATGGCATCAAGAAATTTTCCAAGCTTTTCAAAAGAACCGCCTAAAGGACCAATTTCAGGGAAAAACCGGGAAAGATCCATTTCGAGAAAAGCATCCAGGCCTAAGCTTGGGCGCCCAGGCTTGAGAAGCCATTTTTTGAATTCTTCAAAAATGCGTTCAGAAGAAAGATCCGCTAAGGAAAGCGAGCGGCAAAGCGCTATCGTTTCAGGCGCAAGCGTTAAAGAAAAGCGAGACGCAAATTGTACTCCGCGAAGAACTCGTAGGGAATCTTCCGCAAAAGCAGGCGAAACGTGGCGGAGGATCTTTTGCTCTAAATCACCCTTTCCATTGTATGGATCCGAAAGCTCCAGTTCTGGAAGGGAAAGTCCCATTGCATTCACCGTAAAATCCCGGCGCAGGGCCGCTTCGGCAAATGTTAAATGCAGATGCGTTTCAACCAAAAAACCCCGGTGGCCTTCTCCTATTTTGTTCTCCGTGCGCGGAAACGAAAAATCGAAGTCCATTCCACGGGTCATTAAGTGGATTACGCCAAAAGCTTTGCCCACCAAATTGGGGCGTCCAAACTGTTGAAGAATGGAAAGCAGAACTTGCGCATCCAATCCGTAGACTTCCACGTCATAATCCCTAGAAACAGTACCGAGCATCGCATCGCGGACAAACCCGCCAACTAGGTAAGAGGAACCGCCTGCAGCACGGATCTCTTTAGAGATGTCGAGCAAGGTCTTAGGAATCTCTTTTTCCAAAGCTTTGAACGAAGAGATTAGCATTACTGATCCCCGGATTCGCGGGCACTATTATCAAACGATTCCGAAGGAATGGATTCATCTTGTCCTAGGGAATCCCGGGCAACAGAATCTGTAGGATCCAAAAATTCGGATGCGGAAGAAGAAGTGGAGGAGCCTTTTGAAGAATCCTTTTTAGACTCTTCATACATTTCATAGATGCTCTTCTTGAATTTATTCGTAATCGAATCGCTTTTTTCATATTCTTCTTGTTCGGCCTTGCATTGGCGCAATTCGTCTTCTTGCCAAGCTCGCTGGTCCGGAGAATACGCCATGTGATCCAAACGATATTCTATCTCGGCACAAACCGGCTTTTGACGCTGAGAAGCACAAGCGGCAAAAGCTAGCAACGACGCCGCAATGCACACAAAAGAAATAGTTTGGACTCTTATCATAAGCTTTACAGAATGTCAATGAATGATTATCAACTTGCCCTGCTTTTTCGTCTTGCCCTTTTTAATTAGGTAATGATAAATGCCGGGAGCGGCTAAAACTCCGTGGGAATCCTTTCCATCCCATAGGCAACGGCCTCCGGAAAGTTCATTTCCACTGAAGGAACGCACTAAGTGACCGCCGGCATTATAAACAGAAATCACTGCGGATTCTGAAATATTTTCAAACGTGAGCGTCTGTCCAAAATCCGGGCGGAAGGGATTCGGGTAAACCTTCACAGTAGGTCCGTCCGAAGTCATATAATCCGAAGCATCGCGGAGGTCCTTGCGGAAATACCGGGTCATTCCATTCCGATGCACGAACCAAATTTCGCCAAGTACAGGATCGATAGTTAAATCATAGACAATGTCATTCAACAAACCATTCCGGGAAACATAATGCGTTGCTGTCAATGTATCCACGTTCGATCCCGTCCGCTGGAACATATAAGCTCCAGATCCCATCGTTCCAACCCAAAGGCGGCCCTGGGGATCAATATCAATGGAAGAAAGAGTTGCCGGCTGATATGCAGAAATTTTCTGCGGGACTTGTACAGAATCCATCCCGGATTCAAAATAACAGAACGAAGAATAAGTCACCCCCCAAAGGCGACCGGAAGGTTCTAGCGCAAGATCAATAAGGTAATTGTTATCGGGAGTCGGATAGGACAAAACAGTATCAATCGTCAGGACGCCTCCCGTTTCAGAAATCGGACGAATGGAAAAGACATCCAAGCCACCTGAACCGTCTACGTTTTGATTTTTTCCTGCACTAGAATACAACAGCCATTCCGTACTATCTTCAGACCAAGTAGCAATGATCGGCCCGGCAAACGCCGAACTACCGACACTATCAGCACAGCTGACTTCGCCTGATTCATCGACAAAAGCGATTCCGTACTTAGATTTTCCCCAATAAGAAACAAACCAACCTGAATTGTCTGGCGCAGCAGTAACCCCGGCGGGAACTATATAATTAGGGGAGTATTGTTCTACACAAGAAGCTTGAGTGGTATTAAGTTCTTTTTTATACGTACCGCCATTATCAGAATACAAGCGCCAACCCAGCCCCCAAACTCCTACAAGCAAATTTCCATCTGAAAGCGCTATAATATTTTTTAAAAAATGGCTGTAGCCGCCCTCATCCGTGTAATAAATACTCGGGGGTGATTTCACAACAGAAGACCAAGCTTTCCCATCGCTCCATGCAAAACTGCCCTTAATAGAGTAAGCCGTAATACCGCCATTACCGTTTTGATAAGGAAGGGCTATATACGCGTCTTCTAGAGGAAACTTCTTCCATTCCGAAACAGAAGAAAGCGATCCCGCATTATAATACCAAGCGGAATCCTCCCCCACAAAATAATATTCTTCGTTGTTGGACAGAATCCAAGTGATTTTGGAGCTATCGCCATTCCAAAGTTCGGGAAATTTTTTCTTGGAAAGCGTGTCCCCGGCAATAACCAAAGGACATTTTCCAGAGCAAGCTGCGGTGGCAGCTAGAGCAGAATCAAAAAGGAGAGTCCCTTCAGTAAACCGCGTTACGAGGGAATCTTTGCGAAAAGCCATCGTTTTTATTTGCGTTTCAGTACTATCAGCCCCCTTTACAGAACGGAATAACGACCAAGATTCCGGATCGGCAAGAAGCACGTCTTTCGCCATATTATTCCAATCCATTTCCCGGACATAGACATGAAGCCCTAACGCAATATAAAGAGAATCGCCTTTCACAAGCATCGCCGATAATTCCACAGATCCCAATGAAACGTCCAAAATCCGGGAAAGAGTCATTATGGATTTTCCTGTCGAAATGTCGACAAAGGCCAATCGGTCTTCAAATCCAAGGATCATCGTCGAACCGGCAATTTTCACCAGCCCAGGAACCAATTCCGTTCCCTTTTCGAGAAAGGAACGGTTGAGCACAGAGAACGTTCCATTGTTGTTGTAACGAGAAATCAATCCCTTGGAAGAAACCGCATAAAGTTCATTGCTTGGTGACAGAGCTATACCATAAATTTCAGACGCCTCGAGACCATCTTCAGAAGTATAGGCTTCTGAGCCTCCTGAAGGGTAAATAAAGCGGACTCCGCCGTCCGTCCCAAGAGCGAGGACGGAATTGATGACAACAGCCGTATTAAAGGGAGTGGGGACAGAGAAAACCTCCCATGTATTAAATGCAAAGGAGGAGGATGCCAAGAAAAAAAGTACTAACCGGCAAATATTTTTCACTCTTCAATATTACCAAAATCCGAGAAAGGAAAAAAAGCCCTCAAGACGGTTTTTCCCTTTCACAAGCCTTAATTCTTAAATATTTCAAGGAAGAGCCCAAGCGTTTCGAAAGGCAGGCCCGGTTTGTACCAAACATTTCGGACAATTCCGTTATAGGAAATCCGTGAAGATAATGCAGTTCGACAAGCGTCCCCATTTGAGGGGAAAGCTTATGCAAAAGGCCATCCAGAATCCTTGAAGAATCCGCCTCCGAAGCGAGTGAATTATTGCGTTTGACCGTATAATGGTAGAAGCTCTCACTTACTGTCTGAGTCCGGTTCCTACGGCGGTATTCATCCACACAAAGATTACTTACAACAGCCCGGAACCATAGCATTGGATTGTCATAACAGCACAAATCCTCGTAATGGGAATGCAATCGGATATAGACCTCTTGCATAACATCTTGAATTGAAGAAGGGTCCTTGATTTTCAGGGCGCAGAGTTTGTAAATTTTGCCCCAGTAATGATTCCAAAACGTCAATATATCTTCATTTCTAGTAGAGCCTTGTATGCAGGCCATAATGCTCCTCTATCCACCATAGAGAGCATCTGTCACAACGAACAGGCGAAAAATATGAATAAAAATTCCATCTTAGTTAAAATCATACCCGTAAAAAGTTTTTTAGCAATCAAAAAATTTCATAAACTAGTCACGAGTCTTTTGCTCGTATCTGGCATAGCATCCTCATTTGCCGACGAAGCTCCCGTCATCGAGATGAACAATATGCCTCCCCCGGCAGTTTTCATCCAATATCCTCAAGAAAAAACGGATATAGGCACTCAAGTTACCGTACAAGTTACCATTCCACCAAAATGGCACATCAATGCGAATGTCGCTGCCGATGAATTCCTGAAACCGTCAACACTCAGCATCAGCGCAAAAGGCATTGCTTTCGGTGAACCTGTTTGGCCCGAGCCCATTAAAGAATACAGCGAAGCACTGGATTTGGACAACCTCGTCTTCAAAGGAACTTTCCAAATTCAGATTCCCGTGAAATCAGTAGAAGCGGGCTACGATACAAGCACGACCAATGTAGACTTTGGCTACCAGGCATGCAGCAACTTTATCTGTCTTGCACCGCATAACGTACACGCAGCTCTCGGTATAAAGACCCTTCAAACTCTGCCCGACGACGGGATTTCAAAAAAAAAATCCATTGACTTTTTAGCGGTCCTCCTCTTTTTTGCGTTCCTCGGCGGAGCAATCCTCAACTTGATGCCCTGCGTTCTGCCAGTCCTTTTCCTAAAGTTATTCAGCCTCGTCCGCAACGCAAAAGAAACCCGGAAACGGTTGTTCGCATTGACGGGAGCTCTCACACTCGGTATTCTCGCTTCCTTTTGGGCGTTAGCCATTTTGGTTTCGGTCATTAAGGCCGGAGGCGGAAACGCGGGCTGGGGCTTTCAATTCCAAAATCCGGGATTCATCGCTTTTATGGTGGCAGTTCTCGCCGCTTTCTCAATGAATTTGTTCGGATTCTTTGAACTGTTCCTTCCCGGACAAGCGGCGACAAAAATGGATGCTATGACCAAAAAGGAAGGCCTCGCCGGAGCATTTTTCAGCGGCATTCTGATGGTGCTTCTGAGCACGCCCTGTTCGGCGCCGTTCCTTGGGAGCGCGATGGGTTTTGCTTTTACACAAAGCACGCCGACACTTTTTCTCTTCTTCACTGCGGCGGGCCTCGGGCTCGCTATGCCTTACATTCTCACAGCACTCTTTCCTCAAATTTTAAGAGTCTTCCCGAAGCCCGGCCCCTGGATGGTCAAATTCCAAAAATTTCTCGGGTTCTTCCTTTTGGGAACAGCCATCTGGCTCGTTTGGGTTTCCTTCGGAATGATGGGTACACGCGGCGCAATTGTCATTGGCAGCTTCGGAATTTTCGCATTGATACTTTCTTTCTTCTTCGGAAAAATCGCAAGACCGGACAAGCCTTTCTATCGGGAGCTGCTAGTTCTCGGCGTCACTATTACCTTGCTCTTTTTGAGTTGGACTTTTGCGGCCCGTCCACAAATCAATTCCGCTATGGAAATAAAGGCAAGAGCTACCGCGAGCGAAGCAATGGCCAAAGAAGGCTGGTACAGGTACACGCCCAAAGTTCTAAAAGCCCTTCAACTCGAAGATCGCCCTATTTTTATCGACGTTACCGCAGATTGGTGTCTCACCTGTAAAACGAACGAGGCCGCAATTCTCTCCCGCGATACAGTGCAATCTCTATTCAAGCATTACAACGTTCTGAAAGTCAAGGCGGATTTTACTTTTGAGAGCGCCGAAGTTTCCGAGCTCTTGAAAGAACTCGGGCGAAGCGGAGTCCCGGCTTACGCGGTTTATCACCCTAAAACAAGGACAATGGAAACATTATCCGAAATTCTTTCATTAGATGCTATTTCAGAAACGCTCCAAAAATAATAAAATTGACGCAAAAGCCTAGAATTAAAATAGATTTGGAAATATGAAAGTCGCCCTTTTGACAAATGAATTTCCACCCGACATCTACGGCGGTGCCGGTATACATGTTCAATTTCTTTCCCGCGAACTCACTAAGCTCTGCAAGATAGAAGCCCGTGCATTCGGCACGCAGAATGACCAAGAGAAGAATTTGAACGCCCTCGGTTTTGCGCCGAAATTAGGCTGCAATCCGGCAGATACCCGCATGGCAAAGATATTGAACCCACTTGACATCAACGTGCAATGGATGAGTTCTCTCAAGGACATGGACATCATTCATTGCCACACTTGGTACAGTCATTTCGGCGGGATTCTCGGCAGCCGACTTTTTGAATGTCCACTAGTGCTTACCACGCACTCTTTGGAACCGCACCGCCCGTGGAAAGCGGAACAGCTTGGCAACGGCGGTTACAAAATGAGTTCCTGGATTGAACGCACGGCTTATGAAGCCGCCGACGGCGTGATTGCAGTCAGTGGAGAAATGAAGCGCGATGTGATGAATCTCTACAACGTTCCTGCGGACCGCATACAGGTAATCTACAACGGAATTGATCCGGACTTTTATAAGCCCACGTTCGAACCAGCCATACTTGAAAAATACGGTATCGACAAAAACAAACCGTTTATTCTGTTCGTCGGTCGCATTACGCGTCAAAAAGGAATTTCTCAACTCATCGGAGCTATTCCGCACATCAAAGAAGGCGTACAAGTCGTACTTTGCGCCGGCGCTCCAGATACTCCTGAGCTTGCAAAGGAATGCGAAACGAAAATCAATGAGCTGAAAAAGACCCGCGAAGGCATTTTCTGGATTCAAGAGATGATGCAGCACAAAGAGCTCCGCGTACTCTACTCGTATGCAACGGCCTTTGTGACGCCGTCCCTCTACGAACCGTTCGGCATCATCAACTTGGAAGCGATGAGCTGTGGCACTCCTGTCGTGGGTAGTGCTGTCGGCGGCATTCCAGAAATCATCGTCGAAGGAAAAACCGGATTTCTCGTACCTTTGGAAGCAAGATCTTCCATCGACTTCGAACCAAAAGATCCAGATGCATTCCAGCATGCCCTTGCAGATAAGCTAAACAAGCTATTGGAAAACCCCGATTTGGCAAAGAGCTTAGGCGAAGCGAGCCGCAAACGCGCTATTGATGTCTTCAGCTGGAAGAGCATCGCCAAACAAACGTTTAATTTCTACGGATCGGTAATCGCCCGCTATAAAGCGGAAGGCGCTAGAAAGTAAAGATGATATCCCGCTCAGAAATGATGCGGAACATCCACTCCGAAAATACAAAACCCGAAGTGCGGCTCCGGAAAAAGTTGTATGCACTAGGGTTTCATTACCGGCTGCATAAGAAAACATTACCCGGTTCTCCAGACATCGTCATCACAAAGAGCAAGGTAGCCATATTTGTCAACGGCTGTTTTTGGCATGCACACGGCTGTAAAAAGAGTTCCTGCCCAAAAACTCATTCTGAATTCTGGAAGAAAAAATTCGCCGCAAACGAAGCCCGGGATATCTTGAATAACCGAAAGCTCAGCATGCTCGGTTACCGCGTTGCCACAGTCTGGGAATGCGCAATCGCGAAGGACTTAAGCCGCACTGCAGAACTCCTCGCACTCTTTATCCGAGGGAAAGAAGACGAGATCGAGATATAACGCTCCATTTTCCACTCGCGAAATGAATTGCATCAGAAGCAAGCAGATTCAGAAAGGAGAAAATGGTTATAGATAAAAGAAACGGGAACTTACCATTATTAGACGCAGAAAGAGTTAATGAGCTTGCAAGCATCATTTCATTCACGTCAGCAT
The DNA here is from genome assembly GCA_023231365.1 of Fibrobacteraceae bacterium. Taxonomy (GTDB): domain Bacteria; phylum Fibrobacterota; class Fibrobacteria; order Fibrobacterales; family Fibrobacteraceae; genus Hallerella. The sequence continues at coordinate 13,942 of JALNVO010000013.1, forward strand.
GTTACGCAATGTACCCCATAGTACATTGCGCTTGCAGAAATGAGTGCAGCCAATGCTACAATGAGCAATAAATGCATCACTTGCTTTAAATTTTCCCTATTTCTTAAGATTCAATCTCGGCTGTCCATTCTGGATGGCGACACCGATACTCCCCAATTTTGCAGGAGCGCCATTGATCTGGTAGGGGACGGATATCCTTTCCTGGACTTTTGAAATTTTCCGTGTAGCAAAAATTTTATCCGGCTCGCCCTCTCTCTGGGGTATCAGATGATTGATATCCTTGTTGCTTTCTAAACAAGAAATGGACGCCATCGAATGAGTCGAGAGGACAAGTCTCCGGTCAATGACCGCATTTACGCCTCCGCACTGTTTCACGCTTGTCTTACAGGCATCCATCGAGACATCGGGCCAACAACCGACTTCCATATCGAACTCGGTGCTAGGAGATTCTTGCTTTTGACAATTACCATTTGAATCGCACCCAAAATCCGACAGAATGATGCCTGAACCTATTTTGGTTGTATCATCGGCAGGGAAGGCATTGTAGAAAGTGGCGACGAGGCTGTCCAACACCGTCTTTCTGACTGAAGCATCCGCCTTGAAAAGCAGCAGGCTCTTGCCTTGGTGCCTCCCGGCATCAAGTCTATTAATACCGATGCCGACGAGCAGCCCCCTTTCCTTTGAAGATAACGGAATATCCTTCAGCATCCAGAAGCGGCCAGCCGGAACCATAGCAGATGTATCGCCGTCAAACGGACCGACCGTGCTATTCTTACCGCGTTCACTCCACGTGACAACATCGGAATTATGCTTTCCGCTATTAGGATCATCGCCCCAGAGAATATTTCTGGAAGCATCATAGACCGCCATGAAATAATTTGGTTCGATAACCTCGGCGTTCTTCTGATACGACCAGTCTCTGCTGGAATCCCAAGAGCTTGAATCTTTTTTTGATATTCCCAAATGGATCTGAACTGTTTTCCCCGGATAGAACAATCCGGCGAGTTTCAGTCGGATCTCCGTATATTTCCCGTTAGGAAAAATGACGGGATCAACCGAGAAGTCAGAAGAAACATGATCCACCCAAGCAGTCAAGAGAGAGTCTTCCGCATAGCTACCATACCGCGTAGCAAAACAATTTGTGTCATTCATCCGGTTTTCGCAATACTGGATAAATGAATTCTCCGCAAAGTACCTGACTTCTGGATCCAAAATGGCACTAACTGACTTGTTCGTGAGCGAAATCCGGTACTCAACCCCATTCGATTCCGTACGATAGCGTTCGCTCAGCAATTGCACAGAAAGGGACTCCCCAGCCAAAGATATTGTAGGCAGCCCCAAAAAGCAAATAAACAAGACATTTTGTATGAAATTCATATTTTCAAACCTTTCTTCTAATCTAAGAAGAGCTTGTTACTTTGTCAATAAAAAATTTCAAGTAAAATAATTTTTTTACTTTACTTGAAACGGCGCCGTTTACGGCTGCTAAAAATTAACAGACGGGAAATCTATGCCCCAAAAGGCTATTTTACAGCATTATTAAACCAAAAAGCCCGCAAGATGCGGGCCTTTTTCATTTATTCTAAAATACTATTTTGTGATTCCAAAATCGGAATCGCTCATTCCATAAAAGCGGATGTCATCCAAATAAATTTCAAGTGTATCGTCCACCGATTCGCCATAACTCTGGCCATTGGCAAACTGCAAATTTTTGACCGCCTTGTTGTGCTCCGCCCAAGTTGCGCCTTCCGTTTCCAAATCAGAATACGGTGTGGGCACAAACTGGTCAAACCAAAGCGTATATTCTTCCCAATTTTCAGTGAGCTCGATAGACGTTTGGAACTTTCCCCAATTCGAGCCGCCGCAGCACGTGTCGGCATAATCCATTCCAAAAGAAACCATAAATTCACCCTTGCCTTTTGCCTTAAAAGAAAGCGCTACGAGATTCGTAAAATCGTAATTCCCGGTATTAATTGACGAACCAAGCCCAACCCAAGGATAGTTATCGCCCTTTAGATTAAACTTGACATAAAGTCCACGACCCGTATAGCCATTTTCAACTATCATCTTATCATAATTGGTCTTATACTTAATCGAATCCAACTTTTCATAATGGATAAGCGTGCCTGACATCAGCGTATCACCTAACAAACTGAATGCGCGGGAAAGCGAATCGTGATAGATATACCAATACCCCTTGCCGGAATCCAAACCGCCTTCCTGCAAAGCTAGGCGACCAGATACATAGTTCAAATTAATGTAATCGTCCGAATAGGAATCGAAATCATCGAAAAGGACATAACTCGTAGAATCGAGATCCGGATAATTGGAATAAACACTAAAATCCGTGCTCGGGCGAAGCAAAGCCTTCATCAAATATTCATACCAGATATCATTATCGTTATCATAGACACCAAAACCGGAGGAAAATTCCCAATAAGCACAAGCGAAGCCAAGTTTAGTTGCCGTAGTACGCACAAATTCAGTCCAAAGGGCACGAATAGAAGTATCTGCAGCCGTATACACCCCGAATTCACCGAGATAAACCGGAACAAGATTTGCATCGGACCAAGCCTTTACCCTCTTAAAGGCCTTGGTGACGGCAAGCTGTTCCGCACCCGTGGCAGACCACGCAACTCCTAACGGATAATCGTATTCTCCATCGCCATCAAAATCCGTTCCTTGATGAGTCACAGTCATTGGCTCATAATAATGGAACGTGGCAATAATATTGGAAACCGAATCCGGAAGACTCAGATCAGCCAGTCCGGAATAAGAATTCCAATTGTCACCACCCACCATAATAGTCCTGTCCGGGCTAATGCTCCGAATAAGCGCAATGGTTTCTGCAACAAGGGAATTCCAAGTAGCACCCGCAAGATTTGTGCGCGGTTCGTTCAAGAGTTCAATAACCAAAGAATCCGCACTGTAATCCTTGAAATTAGTCGTCATCTGCCTATAGACGTCGAGGAAGCAAGGCTTTGTGCCTTCGGGATCCGTATACATAGAGGCCCAATGATGAGCATCCACAACGGCAATCATTCCATTCTTGATGACTTCATCAACCGCATGCGTGATGCGAGCCATCCAAGTCGTATCCACGGTACAACCTGTTGCCGAACTATCCGTCAAATGGGTTTCCCAGCGGACCGGAATGCGGATATTGCCAAAGCCGGAATCCGCCAAGGCCTTGACTCCTTCATCGCTGAATGTTTCGCCCCAATCGCCTTCATCGGGAGCTTCGAAAATATTGCCCATATTCATACCCACGCCCATCTTCTTTACCAATTCTGCCGCATGCCCCGTCAGCATTACCGAAGAAGAAGATTCGACAACAGATGACGAGCTCGTCGGAATCTCCCCGAGTGATGAAGATGAGCTATCGGAACAAGCCGAAAAGAACAGCGCTCCTGCCAAAACAAAGCCAAACGGCAAAATTTTATTCATAGAACTCCTTTAAAGAAAATGCGGTTTCTGTAATCTATATTTTAAAAATGCCGAGCAATCATACAAGCACAGAAGAGTGTTTACGGAAAGAAACGATGATGTCCAAGTCTGGGATTACGAACTGTTAGTTTTTTCAAAGTTCAAAGTCCCCTGCGCTAAGATTGCAAAAACAAACCCTCGCTAACAGCTAAAATGCCGTGCACCCTCCGTCATCTATTTACTTTATCTACAAATTCCTTGCACGTCTTTTGTGGATCTGGAGTTTTGAATATGGCGCTGCCGACAACAAACACGTTTGCCCCGGCGGCTTTTGCTTCTGCAATGTTGGAAAGCTTGATGCCCCCGTCAATTTCAATAAAAAGATCCGGTTTGAGCTTGCGGATTTCGCGCACCTTTTCACAGGTATAAGGAATGAGGCTCTGCCCTCCGAAGCCCGGGTTCACTGACATAATAAGAACCATATCAACAATGTCAAGCACCCATTTGATGCTCTCGATAGGAGTCGCAGGGTTGATGCTCACTGCAGGCTTTGCCCCCAACTCGCGGATGTGGTTGAGTATGCGGTCTAGGTGATTCGTCGATTCCGCCTGGACCGTCACATAAAGAGCTCCGGCTTTCACAAAGTCTTCTACGTAGGCTTCCGGATTCTCGATCATCAGATGGCAATCCAGCGGAAGTGATGTTCCCTGATGGATCGCCGCAGACACCCCCGGTCCGAAACTGATATTCGGCACAAAATGTCCATCCATTATATCCAGATGGATGAAACCTGCACCGCCTTGCTCAACAGCGAAAATTTCACGTTGTAAGTGAAGAAAATCAGCATTCAAGACACTTGGAGCGATGATTTGAGGTAATTTCATATTTTAAATATAGGAATTAGAAGCTTTTTGGAATGAACTCAATGCTTTTTCACGATAAAGGTTCTTTTAGAAACGCAAATTAGTCAAATGCTGTTTTTTTTGTTATTATTTGTTAACAACAAACGAGGAGGTTGATAATATGTCAACTAAGAAGAAAACCAAAGAAAGCACAGCAACACCTAAGGCAGCCCCGAAGGACAACTGCGCCAAGTCCGAAGCCAAGTCTGCAAAGAAGGCTTCCCTGGACGTTGTTTTCAACGTTTACTCTCCTGATTCCACTTCCGTAGAAGTCGCCGGCGAATTCAATTCCTGGACTCCGGAAAAGATGAAGAAGGGCAATGACGGCGTTTGGACCCTCAAAAAGGCCCTTGCAGCCGGCTCCTATCAATACAAGTTCGTCTTTGACGGCAGCTGGGAAATTGACCAGGCCAACCCCGACCGCGTTCCTGATGGGCAAGGCGGCGAAAACAGCGTTAAGAATGTCTAACGAGTTTAGCATTCAAGACAATGCCATTCGAGAGGGTGTCGAGAAATTCGGCACCCCTTTTTGGCTTTATGACCGGGCAACTATAGAAGACCGCATCCGCGAAGTCAAGAGCTTTGATACGGTACGCTTTGCCCAAAAAGCTTGTTCTAACCTCTCGATTCTTTCGCTGATGAAAAAGAACGGTATTTTTGTCGATGCCGTAAGCGCAGGAGAAATCGTCCGCGCACTCAAAGCCGGCTACAAGGGCGGCGAAGATACCAAGCAGGTTCCTCAGATCGTCTACACGGCAGACATTTTCGATAATGCTGCATTGGAGCTCGTGAAAGAGCACAAGATCCACGTGAACGTGGGTTCTCCGGATATGATTGCTCAACTCGCAGAGGCTGGAATTAGGTCCAACCTGACGCTCCGCGTCAATCCGGGATTCGGACACGGTCACTCCAAAAAGACGAACACCGGCGGACCTCTTTCCAAGCACGGCGTGTGGTATTCCCAAATTAAGGACTGCATCAAACTTGCGCAATCCAACGGAATGTGGATCACTGGATTGCACATGCATATCGGAAGCGGTTCGGATTTCGACCATCTTTCCAAAGTTTGCGATGCGATGCGCGATGCAGCTCGCCATTTGGGTTCCCATATCCGCACGATTTCTGCCGGCGGCGGTCTTCCCATTCCCTACAAGGAAGAAGACAAAGCCAATCGGATTGACACCGTGGCTTACTTTAAGCTCTGGGACAAGGCTCGCAAGGACATAGCCCAATCTGTCGGGCACGATATTTCTCTTGAAGTGGAACCCGGGCGTTACCTCGTCGCCGAAAGCGGGATTCTTGTTACAGAAATCTGTGCCGTCAAAAAGCAAGAAGGCAACTTATTCTACCTAGTTGATGCGGGTTTCAACGACCTCGTACGCCCATCCTTCTATGGTTCTTATCACGCGATCACGGTCATTTCTAAAGACGGCTCCCCACTCGGCCCAGAAACGGACGCCATCGTTGCAGGTCCTCTCTGCGAATCCGGAGATGTGTTCACCCAGGAAGAAGGCGGGTTCGTCACTACCCGCAAGCTCCCGATGGCAAGGCCTGGAGATTTGCTCGTGCTCCACGATACGGGTGCTTACGGCGCAACGATGTCTAGCAATTACAATAGCCGCCGATATGCAACTGAAGTGCTGCTAGACCATGGAAAAATGGAAGTCATCCGCGAACGCCAGACTTTTGAACAGCTCTTTGAAAACGAAAGAATCGTCGCTCTATAAATTGTAAGAGAAATCACAAAGCTCCGCCCAAGCCCTTACACTTGGCGGGGCTTTTTCTATTTTCAATCCGTTCTAATTCAACAAGGAGGCTAATATGTCACTTTTTAAAAAATCTCTTGCCGAAGCTTTCGGCACATTCTGGCTCGTCCTCGGCGGATGCGGTGCAGCCGTACTCGCTTGCGGAGTTCCCAATACAGGAATCGGTTACGTTGGGGTCGCCCTCGCCTTCGGTCTTACCGTCCTCACGATGGCTTTTGCAATCGGTCACATTTCAGGTTGTCATTTGAACCCGGCTGTTACCCTAGGCCTTGTCGCCGGTGGCCGTTTTTCCATTAAGGAAGCTCCGGCCTACATTATCGCACAAGTCCTCGGCGGGATTCTTGCCGCAGCCGTTCTCTATGTAATTGCACAGCCCGACCTCACCAATGCAGGCATCGGCGCCTTTGCTACCAACGGTTGGTCCGAATCCCTCAACATCGACACAGGCCGTAATCCATTCGGCGGGCTCACTGTCGGTATGACCTCCGCCCTCATTACAGAAGTCGTGATGACCGCTGCGTTCCTCTTTGTGATCATGGGTGCAACAGATGAACGCGCTCCAAAAGGACTCGCACCTATCGCCATCGGTCTCTGCCTTACACTTATCCACTTGATCAGCATCCCTGTGACAAATACATCCGTCAACCCGGCTCGTTCTACGGCAGTCGCCGTATTCGTCGGCGGCATCGCAATCAAACAGCTCTGGCTATTCTGGGTCGCCCCGATTGTCGGCGGCGTCATCGGCGCCTTCATTTACCGCTTGGTCGGCGAAAGCTGCCCGTGCTGCAAATGCAAAAAAGAAGAGAACAAGTAATCATCCTCTACTTACAAAAGAAAAATTCCAAAGTTCTTGCTTTGGATTTTTTTTGTATTCAAAGCAATACGAACATATAAGGGTACCTCTAAAAACTGCTTTGGTTAAGTGAACCGCATGCAAATCAAGAGTCGCACTCAAGCTTGCTTGAGCATGACCGAAATGCAGGCGATGACGCGAAGTGTCAAAACCATGCAAGGTGAGTGTCGCACAACCGAGCTTGCTTGGTTGTATGACCGAACCGCAGGGGTAACGCGAAGCGTACA
>JALNVO010000014.1 GCA_023231365.1 Fibrobacteraceae bacterium
GAAATCGAGCCCGCCCCAAGGGAAACACGAACACTTGCGCTTTAGCGCTTAGTGAGAAACAGGGGTTCTTGGCACTTTAGCGCTTAACGAGACTACTTAGTGCTTTAGCACTTAGTACCAAACGATCCCTTCAGGGAGAGACCCAGATCCTTCATAGATGCGTGTGCGAAAGGAATAGGAGTGATCCCTGTGGAAGCAGGAACGATCATCGGCTAAAACAAAAACTGCGGGTACATTTAAGGTGTTCGCTGCGGAGGTCCTCGGATCATACAAGCGAAAAGGTTGCTTTGACATCTTCCGGCTCGGCAACAAGACTTTAGTCCTCTATCGCGAGCTATTTTTTGCAGTATCACATTACCCTATCCCCACCGTTGCGGAGTCGCCCTGAATATCTACTCTACGAAGCCTGATATTCCTAAGAAGGAACTATCCCGGCCATAGAATTTTTAGAGGCGCCAATAACTCATTATCCTCTTTTCCACCCCACACAAAAGATATGATTCTGAATTTGTCTGCTACCAAAATTTTCACGGCATTTTTAAATATGGACAATTCATACTTAAAATCTAAGGAGCATATATGAAAAGCATACAAAATTGTGGCGTTCTAACCAAAAATTAGGAAACTCCCTTTTGTCGCCTTTCTTTTACATTTCGTCCTCAAAATCACAATACACCCTTCCCCAATCCTCTGATTTTGCTAATTTGGGCACATTGCGGGAAACCGCTATATTCATTTTTTTGGGAGAAAAGAGATGCAAAGACGTTTTGCAAACCTAATTCTTGCAGGAACGCTCATCGCAACGCCATCGTTCGCTGGTACTATCTATACCCGTGAGGATGCCGTCCGCATCGCCCTCGAAAAGTCTTCTGACATAAAAACTGCAGAGCAGAACATGAAGTCTGCAGAATCCAAGGTGAGCGGCGCTTACGGCAACGCTTACCCTTCTATCGACTTTTCAGCTACTTATGCGCGCACTTTCGGAGTAAGCGACGTAAGAAAGTCAACGGCAATCAGCGATATGCTTCATGATGTAGATGACCAGAATGCCGATATAAACGACAAGATTCTGGGCAGCGTGCTTGATAATTACGCTTATGCGCTTTCTGCTATGGGAAACGGTTATCGCTGGGGCACACAAGTCGGGCTCACAGCAACACAGATCCTTTATGCCCAAGGAAAAGTCGCTACTGGAGTAGAAATCGCCAAAGCCTATAAAAGAGTCAACGAGCTCGCTCTTGACCAAACCAAATCCGACGTACGCTACAACATAGAAACAGCTTTTGACCAAGTTCTCTATTTGGACTCTGCTGTCGCTATCTATGAAGCGAGCATTGCCCAAGCAACAGACCACTTAGAATATGTAAAGCAGGCTCATGAAGCAGGCCTTGTGGGAGAACTCGATATGGTCCGCGCACAACTCCAAGTCGATGAACTCACCTCCGGGCTCGAAAAGACGAAAAAAAATCAAGTAATTGCTAAAAACGCACTTTTGAATACAATGGGACTCCCCTGGGAAGAAGGCGTCGACTTTACGGGAACACTGCGTTCCCCTGACGATGGAAGTGTCCGCTTCCCAGATACTTCAATGAATGGAATACGCCAGAGGCGCAAGGAACTCGCCCAACTCCGCGAAAGCTCTTCTATGTATAAAAAGAATGTGGATATTGAAGAAGGCGACTACAGACCGACAGTTGTCCTCGGCGGATCCATTACTTATCAAAACGGACAAAACAGAGTGTTTAAATGGGACGCCCCGGATTGGGATGACAACATCAACAAAAAAGTTTACTTGAACATATCAATGAACCTTTTCAACGGGCTCCAAACCCGGGAAAAAGTCGTACAAGCAAAGAGCGATCTCCGCAAAAACCAGATCCAACAAGAAACGGCGGAACGCGGGATCCAGCTTGAACTCGAAAGTGCGGTGAACACCTGGAACGATGCACAAAAACAGATGGACATCCAAAAGCGCAAAGTGGATCTTGCACAGCGCACCTTGGAACTTACCCAAGTTTCTTATGAAGCAGGGAAATCCCCGCAGCTCGACCTGCTCGACGCCAACATGTCGCTCCGCAATGCGAAGCTAGACTATATGTCGGCACTCGTCGATTGGAACAAAGCATACGATGCACTCCTCAAAGCAACCGGAGAATATTAAGAGAGGAACTTATGAAAACAACGATTACAGGCCAAATTATTACACTCGCAGCGATATCCCTCCTCCTTGCAGCTTGCGGAGGGAAAAAAGAAGCCGCTAAAGCGGCCCCGACAATGGAAGAAATCCAGTCAGCCAAGGGCAAGCCGGCAAAAATCATTACCGCTGGAGAAACGAGCATCGCCGACATCCGCGAATTCAGCGGATCTATCGAAGGCATCCAACAGACGAACGCCATTGCCAAGCTTTCCGACCCGATCGCCAAAATCAACGTACAAGTCGGCACGAACGTGCAAAAAGACCAAGTGCTAGCCGAGTTCGTATTCACCGGCGACAATTCTTCGTTCCAACAAGCGGAAGAACAAGTAAAACTCCTGGAGCTCTCCACAGACCGCGTCCGAAAGGCCTTTGAAAAGGGCGGGGTTTCACAGCAGGATCTGGATCAAGCAGAAACCCAACTCAAAATTTCAAAGATGCAACTTGAGGCGGCACGCCGTGCAACACTCGTACTTGCTCCGGCAGCAGGTGTCATTACTGACGTGCGTTTCGAAGCGGGCGAAGTCCCGGGCGTAGGCACAACGATGTTCACCATCGCAAGGCTAGACCAAGTGATTCTCAAGCTCTCCATTACAAGCCAGGACATCGGGCTCTTCAAAAAAGGAGCTTCTGCAGAAGTCGCTCTCAATGGTGAAACGCTTAAAGGTAAAGTGACAATGATTCCGCTCGCTGCGGATCCTACAACCCGCTTTTTCCCTGTCGAAATTACATTCAACAACAAAGGCAAGAAGCTACTCCCGGGTATGTTCGTTACAGCCAAGATTCACGCAGGTACCGCCAAAGGCATTTCCGTTCCAAATGATGCCATTACATACAAAGACGGCATCAATATGGTCTGGATCGTAGATGCAGAAGGTAAGGCCAAACGCAAGCTTGTAACACTTGGTATCGTGAGCGACAAGACAACTCAAATTCTCTCTGGAATCGAACTCGGCGACAAAGTAATCGTCGAAGGATCTTCCAAGCTGAACGACGGCGACAAAGTTCTCGTCCTGAACTAAGCCAGAGGTTTTCGAATGATTAAAGCCAGTATCTATAAACCGATAACCATGTTGATGATCATTTTGACCGTCGTGGTATTCGGTATTTACACGTATCAGATGATGCCGGTCAATATGCTTCCGGACTTCGAAGTTCCTGTCGTGACCGCCGTCGTGCAGTATAAAGGGGCAACTCCAGAAGAACTTGAATCCACGGTAATCAAACCTGTAGAAGATCAAGTGGAGCTCATCGATGGTCTTGATTATGTCAAGGCCTATGGTATGGAACATTATGCTATCTTCGTCATCGTCTTTGAAATGGGAACGGACATTGACGTTGCCGCAAACGATGTGCGCGACAAGATCTCCCAAGCGGAAGCAAACTTCCCCGATGCCGTCGAAGCACCTATTATTTCCAAAGTGGATATAAACAGCTCTGCTATTTTGAGTTACGCATTCACCGGCCCCGGAAATTCCACCGAGCTCCGCAAAAAAGCAGACGATGAAATCAAACCGCTTTTGACATCCACCCCCGGCGTCGCAAGTGTTGACCTCTTCGGCGGTACGACCCGCCAGATTGTCGTCGAACTCCACAAAGACAAACTCCTCGCCCGCAAAGTAAGCGCCACTACAGTAATGGCGATTCTTCAAGCAGCCAACATAAATTACCCTGTGGGCGACCTACACGGAGTTCGCAAGAACACCGGTTCCCGCACCAAAGGCAAGTTCCAGACACTCGATGAAATCCGCAAAATGGAGATTCCCACAGGAACGGGCGTCATCCGCCTTTCCGAAATCGCAGATGTCAAAGATACTGTTGAAGATCGCACATCCGCTTCCCGTTATAACGGAATTAACTCCGTCGGGCTCGATATCAATAAGCGCACCGATGCAAGCGTTGTGGCGGTCGCAAAAGCTGTCAACAAGAAAGTGGAACAAATTAACAAAGATCTTCCCGAAGGCTACAAGTTGAACCTTGTGTACGACAAGTCTTCCGCAGTTCAAGAATCTTTGGACAACGTTATCACAAACATTAAAATAGCAGTTATACTAACCGCCATCATTTTGCTTCTCTTCCTCGGCAAGTTCAGTTCGATGTTCATTGCCGCAGTGACGATGCCTATATCCGTCGTAGGCGCATTCACCTTTATGTATTTCGCTGGCTTTACCATCAACATTATGTCTTTGATGGCCTTGTCAAGCGCCGTAGGCCTTCTCGTTACAAACTCCATTATCGTCCTAGAAAACATCTCGGATAAGATTAACGCTGGTCTAGAACCAAAAGAAGCCGCTTACAAGGGGACTTCGGAAATCATGGTTGCCATTATGGCGTCTACTCTTACCAACGTATGCGTATTCGTCCCTATAGCCTTCATGAAATCCATTGCAGGTTCCATGTTCCGGACCTACGGCATGACAATGGTTTTTGCCACTGCAGTTTCGCTGCTTATTACCTTTACGCTTACGCCTCTGATGGCCGCCTATATGTTCAAAGCACGCAAGAAAAATGCGGACGGCACATTCGTTGAAGAAAAGAAAACTTTATTGAGCAAAGCACTTTCCTTCTTCCCAAAAGTGATGGACAAGTTCCGCAACTTCTACATTAAGACACTTTCTTTCGCGCTCTCCATTCCCGGCGTCCTCATCCAATTCCTCGCTTTAGTCGGAATAATTTTCATTACGTTCTTCCTTGTCAAAAACTTTATGACCGTGGAACTGATGTCAGAAAGCGATGAAGGTGTCATCAAAATTTCCTTAGAACTCCCCTCTGGAACAAACATCGAAACAGCAGATAGCATCGCTAAAGTCATCGAAAGCCGCTTCAAGGACATTCCCGAACTCAAGCGCTATTATACCACCGTCGGCGGCGAATCGGGTATAACATCTGTAGGCCAAGCGACATTCAAGCTTACGCTTAAGAACAGAAAAGAAGAAGGCCGCGTACGCTCTACCGATGCGATCATTGATTCCCTCCGCACCGTCCTTTCGGACATTCCCGATGCTTACATAAGTATCAAAAGTTCAAGCACCACGGAAATGGGTAACGGAAACCAAGGCGATGTCGTTCTCGAAGTTTCGAGTCTCGACGGTGACGACGCTATCAAGGCGGCCGATATTGCCAAAGAAAAAGTGAAAGAAATTCCAGGTGTAACTGAAGTCAAATCCAGCTATGAAGCTGGCAAACCAGAAATTGCATTTATTCCAAACCGCGCAGCTATTGCTGATTACGGGATGACAGTGCAAGAAGCGGCCACGGCAAGTTACATCTATGTGAGCGGTTATGAAGCTAGCACTTATACAGAAGACGGCGAAGAATATGATCTTTACCTCCGGCTTCGCGAAAGTGACCGCAAGACCCGCACAGAAATGCTTGACTTGCCAATTCTCACGCCGAAGGGATATGTGCCGATGACGGCTCTCTTCAACGTTCAGAATACACAAGCCCCTACCCAAATTACCCGCAAGCATAAAAAACGCTTAGTTGAAGTTTCTATGAACTTAACACCGGGCCATACGACGGGTGAAATTATGGGCAAGATCAAAGAAGCCTATCCCAAATGGGAAGGAGTCCCCGAAGGCGTCAGTTTCAGCTTCGGCGGCACAGCAAATATGCAGGATGATATGGTGAATGAATTTGTCACTGCCATTATTATGGCCATTCTCCTCACCTACATTTTGCTCGTTGCCCTTCTCGAATCTTTCGCACAACCGTTCGTGATTCTCACAACGATTCCGATGGGCGCGATCGGTGTTATCCTCTCGCTCGTCGTTACCGGTCGTCCACTGTCAATGATTGCCTTCATGGCCATCGTGATGCTTATCGGTGTGGTAGTAAACAATGCAATTCTTCTCCTAGATGCGGCAAACCAGAATCTGCGAAAAGGAGATATGGGACGCCGTTCCGCAATTATCACAGCAGGCAAGGACAAATTCCAAGCTATTATGCTCGCCACGTTCGCTTCCATTGTAGCCCAGCTTCCGCTCGCCTTCGGTGTCGGTGGCGATATGGCGGCGGCAACTCAACCAATGGGTATCGCAAGCGTTGGAGGTCTCATTATTTCGGGCATTCTCACGATGTATTTGGTTCCGACATTCTTCTGGCTCCCAAATGCCATATTCCACAAGACAAAGAAACAGGCTTCGGCCCTCAAGGTCAAGCTCCAGAAATCGGCAGAGTAAAAAAAGTTCTCCATACCAAAAAGTCCTTGCTGGTTTTCCAGCAGGGATTTTTTATTTACTAGCCTTCAGCGCCCAGTTGTACCGAGAAATTCGAGGCCCAAAGGTGGCTAAAATGCCGTAGCCATTTTTATGTCGTAGATGAATTTTTAGAGATGGCCTAGAGCGAGGCATACTTTACAATGCAGCGTTTGGAGCACGCATTGCGCACAAGTTCCAGGATATTTTCTTCGCCAAGCACCTCAAAATCCACAGGATGAAATACCAATCGAGGAATACCCAAAGGCTGCGATAAAACAAAGCGAGCATAAGCTATAGCTATTTTTTCCACCCAACGAGGAATTCCCGCAAAGCTGAGCGCAGGCGAAAAGACTGATTTTACGCCTGATGCCTTTTTGCTAAAAACATAAGAGCGGGCTTCATATCTTTTCATCCGGGAAAGTACCTGCGATTTAAGGAAAGGATTCCCATACCAAGCAGGCGGAACAAAGCACTCCGAATTTTCAAAACCCAGGTCATTCCAAAATTGAAGGGACTTGGCAAGCAAGGCGAGGGACTCTTTTTCCAATAACCCGGCAAATTCCGCCTCGTTATTTGTCAATTTCAATGCAATCTTTCCAAAAGCACTCCGGCAAAGAGAAAGATCTGCCTTATGCTCCGTTCCATGCAAAAGGAGCTCAAAACCCGAAGTCTGGAGATCCTTCAATACGCTTTTAAATTCTGCTTTCAAATTGTCTTCCACTTCTTCTGTCGAAGGCACGACAGCCAAAGAAAAAGAGCAACCCGCGACATCGGCAATTTTCTTTATTTTCAGGGAAATGTCCCCAAAATTTTTCACGTTCAGATCGTGTAGGCAGAGCAAAAAATTTTTATCCCGGTTTCTGTCCATCATGCTTTAAAAATAAAAAAACCGCTCGCGACAAATTTCTAGATTATTACATAATGCCTCAAAAGAGTCTCTACATTTTCGATATGGACGGCACGCTTTTCGATACCATCGGCGACCTTACAATCGCCGTGAATCACGCGCTTTCTAAATTCGGATTAAAAACGCTCACTGACAACCGCGTCAAAAGCTATGTCGGAAACGGCACGCGGAATCTCATCAAAAGATGCGTGGAAGGAGCCGAAACGTCCGTTGAGGATGTACACAAGGCCTTCACAGAATTCTACAGAGACAATTGCACGGCCCTCACGAAGCCATTTCCCGGCGTCGTCGAATTCATCAAAACATTCCCAGTGAAAAAAGCCTTGCTCACGAACAAACCCTACATTCCAGCAACGAACATTTTACGCCACACGGGAATTCTTGAAAATTTTGATTATCTAGTCTGCGGCGATACAACACCGGCTAGAAAGCCCGCTCCCGAAGGATTCTGGAAAATACTGGATGAAACACACACGGCAAAAGAAAATGCACTCGTCATCGGGGATGATGCTCCCGACATCTTAGGAGCAAAAGCCGCCGGCATCGATAGCGTCTTTATCGAAAATGGCTTCGGGAAGCGCGAAAGCTTTGCACCTATAGAACCCACATACTTTATTTCCAATTTTACCGACCTGAAAAATTTGAAGATAGGCTGATCCTTATGCGCTATTTCATCGATACCTACGGCTGCCAAATGAACGAATATGATTCAGGTCTCATCGCATCGATGATGGAAGAAAACGGTTGTCTCCCCACAGAAGACCCCGCCGAAGCAGACTTTTTTTTCTTCAATACCTGCTCCATCCGGGAAAAAGCGGAAGAAACGGCTATCGCCCGCATCTCCAAGATGACATACTACAAAAAGAAACGCGACGGTATCAAATTCATCGTTACGGGCTGTATGGCGAAACACTTGGGAGCACGCCTCGTAGAACGCGTCCGCGCCATTGACTTCGTTATCGGACCGGACAATTACAAAAAAATCCCGGAAGTTCTCTTTTCGCACCCGGTACCCGTCATCAAGCGCACTCTTTCAAAGCGGATCATCACCGATTTCAATGAAGAAGAAAATTACTTGGGTGAAACAGCAAAAATATCGACCCCGATTTCTTCATACATCACCATACAACGCGGTTGCAATAAGCACTGCAGCTATTGTATCGTCCCTTACGTCCGCGGCCCCGAAAAATATAGAAATCCTAGTGATGTGATCCGCGAAGTGACTCTCGCCGCCGAAAAGGGTGTCTCTGAAATTACCCTCCTCGGTCAAACGGTAAACGCCTACAAAAGCAGCGATATGGATTTTGCCGACCTTCTTCTGAAAGTCTCCGAAGTAAAAGGCATCCACCGAGTGCGTTTTATGAGCCCGCATCCGAAGCACTATACGGAAAAGCTCATTGACATCCTTTTGAGCATACCACAGATTTGCCCACATGCGCACATTCCGCTCCAGAGCGGAAGCGATAGGATTTTAAAAAAGATGCATCGCCAGCATACGCTGGATGAGTTTATGTGTATCTTGGAAAAATTCCGCGGCAAAGATCCTTTTTATGGACTCACCACGGATATCATCACCGGATTCGTCGGCGAAGAAAAAGAAGACTTTGAAGCGACCCTCCAAGCTGTAAAGGATGCTCAGTTCGATGCCGCATTCATGTTCAGCTACAGTCCTCGCGAAGGTACGGAAAGCGCCAAGGAAACAGAAGTTCTTTCCGAAGAAGAAAAGCAGGCTCGTCTAGAAACACTGGTAGAACTCCAGAATAACATAACGCTTGAGCGCAATAAACTGATGATAGGCCGTACAGAAGAAGTCCTTGTAGAACGCCCTTCTACCAAGAATTCCAGCGAATGGGTTGGAAAAACGGGAAATTTCAAAAAAATCATTTTTTCGTCCAATTCCGCAAAACCCGGCGATTACATTTTATGTCACATTGACTCCGTACGCGGATGGACTCTCCGCGGGACCCCCACCATTAAATGAGGAGACCTTTGAATGCTCTCTATTCTCGCTTTCGTCCTCCTTTCTGCAAGTTCCTCCGGTCCGACAATTGAAAGCGCGCAAAAGGCGTATGTCGCCGGTGATTGGAAACGCGCTGCAGAATCTTTCGAAGCCATCTGTCCCACGCTCACTTCGGACAAACGGACAGAATGTGCCCTTTGGGGAATTCTTTCCCGTTCCCAGACAGGAGACACAAAAGATTTCTCCCGCGCAAAAAACAGTTTGGACAGCCTCATAAGAACAACAGATACAACGTTGTCTGTAATATCAGATCTCTATATGACACGTGCCCAATTCGAACTTTACTTGGGTAAAAAAGACGCCTCACAAAAAAGCCTGAAAATAGCCTATACAAAGGCAAAACCTAAACAATACGCAGTTCTCTTCCAAGTGTGCCAAAGTCTTTTGAAAGCAAATCCGAGCGATTCCGCAGCGAATTTGTGCAAAGAAATTGAAGCTTCCAAAATGGACGTCCATGCGAAGTCCGCACCATCATCGTCTTCCGCAAAACAAGAATATTCTTCTTCTGAGACAAAGCTATCCTCTTCAAAAGACCAATCATCCTCATCAGAAGAGAAAAATTCAATCCCAGAAACCAAAGTCAGTATGCCCGAATCCTCCAGTTCGTCCATACAAACAGCAACATCATCCTCGTGGGTCGAGAGTTCCTCCTCTAAAGCCAATCAAAAGCAACTCCAAGCTATGGAGGCTAGCTCCGGCTGGACCCTTCAACTCGGGGCTTTCAGCGTGAAAAGTAATGCGGAAACGCTCACTTCTAATTTAAAGAAAAGAAAAATTAATGCAAAAATCGTGGGATCCAAAGGCGAAAATCGGACCCTCTATTTGGTTCAGACTGGCACATTCAGTACCAAGACAGATGCTTTAGACTTTGGTGAAAAAAAGCTTTCACCTCTCAAATTGGAATACCAACCTGTAAAAAAGCCTTAAACTTTGGAAAAAAACATTCAAAAAGAAGCAAACAGTTCTATATTTTCACTACCCCCGCCGGGGTGGTGAAATTGGTAGACGCGCTGGACTCAAAATCCAGTAGAGGCAACTCTGTGAGGGTTCGATTCCCTCCCCCGGCACTTAGGATAAACCTGTCGAGGTCGCAATGACTCATTGTTTCAAAGTATTTTGCGCATTGTTATGTGTGGGATCAGTTGTCTTTGCACAAGACGACCTTGACGCTTTCGACACCTCTTCTGCATCTTCAGCACAAGAAGAATCCTCCGAAAACGAAGGTGCCTACTACGGTCCAAAAGAAAACTCCTCCGCTTCTACTGAATCTGCAGAATCCTCTGCCGAAGAAGAAAGTGCAGTCTACACAGCCGGTTCCGCGGATGCATCCAATGATGAATGGGCCGGTTTTCACTATGAAGATGTAGGCCTTACCCAGTGGGAATTTCAACAGGCAAAAGAAAGCGGCATGACCCGCGACAAACTGAATCAACTGGTCGAACTCGGCATCCGTCCCTCCGAATATATCCAAGAACCATGGAAACGCCTCGGCGTAACAGAAGAAGCTTGGCTCAGCGACCGCGCAAGTGGACTTGAAGATTCTGATATCGACCGCACATACAAGAATCATGCCGGGGATCAGAGCCTCGCGTTCTGGTCTTTGCTCGTTCCCTCTCTCTATCAATGGAATCACGATGAATCCATCAAAGCTATCTGGATGGACGCTCTTTGGGTTGTCGGCGTTGGTGGTCTCTCTTATTTTGCAGCTACCGCAGGCAATGATGACAATACTTGGGTCTATTGGCTTATTCCCGTCCTCGGAGCTCATGTCTGGTCTTTTGCGGACGCATTCTTCAGCACTCAATGGGCAAACAACCCCGATGCCAACCGATTCAGCTTGGGAATTGGTCCGAGCTTAAACCGTGGCGTTGCAGGCCTCTTGCAAGTCCGTTTCTAATTAAAAATGCAAATTGAACTACTCAAATGCAAAATTCACCGTGCTACGGTTACCGACGCGGATTTGAATTATGAGGGTTCCATTACAATTGACCGCACTTTAATGGACGCGGCGGGAATCCTTCCTTTTGAAAAAGTCGGAATTTTAGACATCAACAACGGTGCTAGGTTCGACACATACGTTATTGAAGGTATGAAAAATTCGGGCACCATTTGCTTAAATGGCGCAGCGGCGAGACTAGTCCAAAAAGGTGACCTTGTCATCATCGTTTCGTATATATCACTCACACCGGAAGAAGCGAAGACTTGGAAACCAATCGTCGTTAAAGTAGACTCAAACAACAAGCTCATTTAAAATCCCTATATTTTATTCGTGATTCACCACGTTAAATTCATAAATATTCTGTTTCTACTTGTAGGACTTTTCATTTCTTGTGAAGAAAAAGAAAAACCGGAAGTCGCAGAGGTCCGTCAAACACCTGGAGACATTCAAATACTCAACAGTTGTGGAATTCCGGGTGCTGCCGCTAAAATGAGAGATTATTTGCGTTCACAAGGATTTGACGTCGTAGAACTGAACGATGACCGCCTTTGGAATTATGAAGAAACAATCATTGCACTCCGAAATCCACACTGGGCCGGAGCTGAAGCCTTAGCCAAAGCACTCCACACAACCAACGTTATTCCACTTAAAAACAAACGGAAGATGGTGGACGCTACAGTGTACATCGGAAAAGATTTTGAACAACTCATCAGGCAGGATACCAATGACAACTAAAAAGACCCCGGCTAAAAAAGCCACGATAAAAACGACTGCAAAAAAAACTGCAGCAAAAAAAGCTCCGGCTAAAAAAGCAGTTACAGCAAAAACAAAGGCTGTTAAAAAAACTGCCGTAAAAAAAGTAGCCGCTAAAAAGCCAGCCGTAAAAAAAGCTCCGGCAAAGAAAATAGTTGCAGCAAAAAAAGCAGCCCCTAAGAAAACCCAAGTTAAAAAGACCGCAGCAAAAAAAGCTACAGCCAAACCGGTTGCCAAAGTTTTAACTCCGGCAAAGCCTTCCTATACGGAAAGCGTCAAGGCAGCAGCTTCGCTTCTATTCCAATTGCGCGCACAAAAGCTTCAGCTTCTCGACCTCCGCGGAATCACGGACACCGCAGATTTTATGATCATCGCTACTTGCGAAAGTGAAGCTCAGATGCAGGCAATCCTCAACGAGCTGTCCAAGGAATTCAAAAGCCGCGGCATCGAAAGCAAGACAGAATACAAGCCAGGCATCAATATGCGCTGGGCCGTATTCGATGCAGGCTTCGATTTGATGGTGCAACTCTTCGAAGAAACCAAACGTGAAGAACTCGCTTTCGATAAACTCTACGGCGACGCCAAGATTACGGACTTGGATGAAAAAGATTTCATTGCAGACGCGGATACAAAGGTCGAAAAAACAGATGAATTCATTTGATGAAGAAATAGCGAAGGCAGTCGCAGCCACAGGAGCTTTCGATGCCGGACAAGCTAAAAAACTCATCACAGTTCCTGCCGATACGGAACACGGAAATTTTACACTTCCCTGTTTTTCACTCGCCCGTTCGCTTCACAAAGCGCCTAAGCTCATCGCCGAAGAACTTGCTCCAAAAATAGTCCTTCCTACCGGGCTTTCAAAAGTGGAAGCGGTTTCCGGTTACTTAAATTTTTTCATCGACCGGAAATTTCTTGCCAATTCAATTCTTGCAGAAATTGACAAGGAAGGACTCTCTTACGGACATATCTCTCCGAATGGAAAGACAGTCTGCATTGATTACAGCTCGCCGAACATCGGTAAGGAACTCGCATTCCACCACCTGCGTTCAACAATGATCGGCAACAGCCTTTCAAGGATCTATAAGGCCTCCGGATATAAAGTCGAGCGCATCAACCACTTAGGCGACTGGGGCACCGCGTTCGGTAAGCTCATCGTGATGTACTTACGGGAAAAGTTACCGACGGATAAGAAAACGCTCGACGCTTTGACCGTTAAAGAATTGAACGTTCTCTATGCAAGTTTTTCCAAAGCTTGTGAAGCGGAACCCGGATTAGAAGACGAAGCGCGTACTGCATTTTCAAAGCTCGAATCGGGAGACGAGTTCTACCGCACGCTCTGGACAGCATTCCGCGCAGCGACGCTCCGGGAATTGATGCGCATCTACGATATGATGGGCGTAAGCTTTGACCACTACACCGGCGAATCTTTCTACGAAGACAAAATGCCTGCCGTGATTGAGGAATTGCGGAAAAAAGGCCTGATGGTGCGGAGCGAAGAACGGGACGTGGTAATGCTCGACGAATTCGATCTGCCGCCATGTCTTATCCGCAAAAGCGATGGAAGTACTTTATACGCAACGCGAGACCTCGCTGCGGCAATCTACCGCAAAAAGGAATACAATTTCGACAAAAGCCTCTATGTGGTAGACTTAGGGCAAGCGCTCCACTTTAAGCAAGTCTTTCACGTATTAAAGAAGATGGGACGCGATTGGTATACCGATATGGAACACATTCCATTCGGCGTCATTCTTCAACAATCCGAAGACGGCAAGTGGGAAAAAGGCAAAACCCGTACAGGACACGCCAAGCTCCTTCGTGACGTGATTGAAGCCGCACAAGCCAAGATCCTCGCGTTTATCAACGAGAAAAATCCCGACTTGGAAAACAAGGAAATCATCGCCCGCGAAATCGGCATCAGCGCGATCACCTTCAACGATCTCAAGAATCATCGCTTGATGGACGTGAAGTTCGATTGGGATTCCGCACTGAGCTTTGACGGAGCTACAGGCCCTTACGTTCAAAATGCTCACGTCCGCCTCTGCAGCATTATGCGCAAGGCCGGTTATGATGCAAGAATCGAAGATGTAGACTTTGCCCTTCTCACGGATGAAAGTGCCTACGAGCTCATCAAAACTCTGACAAAAAAAGCAGAGCGCATCCGGCAAGCCTGTGAAACCGACGAACCAAGTGTACTTGCCCAATATTCCCTTGAAATTGCAGAAGCTGCACATAAATTCATCCACGACGACCGCGTTTTGGGAAGCGCCGAAGAAAAATCCAGGCTTTTCCTCGTAAAAAGCACGCAAATCGTTCTTGAAGACGTGCTCAACCTCCTCGGATTATTCCCCGTGCGAGTAATGTAACTTCAGACAAATGAACCCCATCTTAAATAAAGCGCTCTCCCTCAACCGGCTTTCGCCTGAGGAGGCGCTTTTTCTTTTGAAGGACGCAGACTGGACTTGCGTCGTGCGCACGGCAAATGCAGTGCGAAACGCAAGATTACCGGGACACCGCGTAGGCTATACGGTTTACCAGATAATCAACTATACAAACGTTTGTTCCATCCATTGCGAATTTTGCTCATTTTCAAAAGAAAAGGGAGAACCCGGAACTTATCTCCTTTCACTGGATAAAATCCGCGAAAAAGCCATCCATGCGAGAAGTCTCGGCGCAAACCAGATCTTCTTGCAAGGCGGTGTAGACGAAGATATTCAGCTTGATTACTACACGGATGTTCTTCAAATGCTCACTCACGAACTAAAAATGAGCGTGCGCGGATTTTCTCCTGTAGAAATTTTCCACATCGCAAAAACAAACGGAATGGATGTCCCCACACTCCTTAAAACACTGAAAGCAGCCGGTCTTTCGTCCGTGCCGGGAGCTGGTGCAGAAATTCTCGCTGACCGAGTGCGGGCAAAACTCAGCCCTAAGAAACTGACCTCCTTGGAATGGCGGGACACTCTTGCGGAATGCCATAAAGCAGGACTTCCCGGCAGCGTAAACATTGTATTCGGAAGCTTCGAGACCCCTGAAGAAATTATTGCTCACCTAGACCTTTTGCGCGCGCTCCAAGATGAGACGAAAGGAATCAAGAGCTTTGTCGCTTGGACTTTCCAAAAGCAAACTGATCATTTTCCCATCCGCCATGTATCGCCACAGGAATATCTAAAGCTTCTCGCCCTTTCCAGGCTCTATTTGGACAACATTCCGCACGTTGAAGTTTCCGTACTCGGCATGGGCAAGGAGATCGGAGAACTCGGACTTTCTTCTGGCGCAGACGACATCAACAGCATCGTCATTGAAGAGAATGTACTCGAATCCCGAGGGATCAAGAGCATCGGCGAAGCGGAAGAATTCATACGGAAAGCTGGTTTTACGCCTTACCGCCGCACGCTCAATTTTGATTGAGCGAGGATAAAAGCCGATGAAACTTTTCACACCTTTCAAACGACTTGTCATTAGCGATATCGTCAAAGACGAAAACGAAGAAAAGCTCATTGCAATCGGCGATTATAACATCATCCGAGATTACAGCCTAGTGCTCGCGAGCCAAGAAATCGAACACCGGATAGAGCGCAGCGAACGCGGGCCCTTCGTAATCTACGTCCAAGCAGGCCTTTTTGAAAAGGCTCTGGAACAAATTAATTTATACAAAACAGAAAATCCGCCTAAAACGGAGAACCCGCCGCTCAGCGCCAAGCTCAGTTTGCAACCATTGCTCATTCTTACAGCGATAACCGTTCCCACGCTCATTCAATTCTCAAACAGGGGTAGCGCTTGGTACCACCAGGGAATTTCCGATGCAGAAAAAATTTTAACCGGCGACTGGTGGCGCCCGATCACCGCACTTACTCTTCACGGAGATGCGCACCACCTAGTTTCGAACCTAGTTTCGGGTTACATCGTCCTCAACCTTCTCTCCTTCCGGATTTCCCTTTCCCGACTTGCGCTTCCGCTTGCCATAGCCTCCGCCTTGGCTAATTTTCTTGTCGCCTGTACCATACGGACAGATTTCCGCTCACTCGGCTTTTCCACATTCGTCTTTTGCGCACTGGGAACACTGAGCACCATCGAATTCCGCCTAATGCCCAAGGAATCATCCGGACTTCTCCGTAGGTTCGCACCTCTATTTGGCGCAGCATCGCTAGCCGTATTCCTCGGACTCGGCGAAAATGCGGACATTCTCGCCCACTTCTATGGATTCATCCTCGGGCTTGCAGTTGGATTGCTTCCAAAGAAAAAGCAGCTCCTCTGGGGAGCCCCATTCGGGAAATCGGACCTCATCCTTTGGACCTTATTTTTCGCTTTCTTTTTTATCGCATGGAAAGGGGCCTTTTTTTAAATATCTTGTGTTCTCGCCTTTGAATTTGAATTATCTTTATACAAGATATGGTGAGCTTTAACCAAACATCTTGGTTTGAGATAGAAGAATCGGAAGCAACCTCCCTTCTTCGTTATGCTCCAGCACGAGCCGAATATAATGGAACACCCACTCTTAGTTTCCGCATAGAAAACGAACTCGTATGCGGGGCTCAAGTCTTCTACCGGCTCATCTCCGGATTCCGCTTTGTAGATTGGAAAGGCACTATCGCCTCTGTTTCTGGAAAGTCCTTTACAGCCGATCTCCGTCAAGGACCATTCTCCATATTCCATGCAGAACACATTTCTTCACAAGAAGGAAATCTTCTTCAATGCGAAGACATCCTCTCTTTCAACGGAGAAACGGAATCCTTTGCACAGGCAATGGACAAAGCTCATCTCAAATACGAATTTTCTGCGAGGAAAGAAACGAGGGCAATCATCGCCTCCTTTGAATCCGAACGGAAAACGGAAAGCTTCGAAGCTCTCGATATGGGCAACGCCTCCGCAGGCTAAAATCCAATATGGCCTACCATTCACTAGAAGCAGCGCTTTTGGATCTCGAAAAGCACGGGATGCTTTTGCGCATAAAAGAAGCCACCGACCCCAATTTGGAGATGGCAAAAATAGCAGAAGTTGCAACAAAGGCGGAAATGCCTGCGCTTCTATTTGAAAATGTAAAAGGATCTCCATTCCGGGCCACCGCGAACATTTTTGGAACAAAAGAACGCGTTCATTTCCTCTTTCGGGACACATTTCAAAAAGCGGAAGCCGCCATACGGATGAAAGCCGATCCTCTTTCATTCCTCAAAGAGCCGAAGCTTTGGCCCAAACTCCCGGCAATCGGGCGGAGCGCACTTCCCTTTCGGACGACAAGCGTTCCATTGCTCAAAAATGAGATAGACCTTTCCGAACTTCCACAAATAAAGCTTCACGAAAAAGATGGAGGAGCTTTCCTCACATTACCACAAGTCTTTACGCGCGATCCCAGCGGGAAAAATATTTTCCATTCCAATCTGGGAATGTACCGAGTTCAAATTTCCGGCAACAACTACATACAAAATAAAGAATGCGGTCTGCATTACCAAATTGAGCGGGACATAGCAAAGCACCATCAGCTAGCAATTAAAGAAGGAATGCCTCTCAAAGTGAGTATCTGGCTAGGTGGCCCTCCAGCCCATTCCATCGCGGCCATTATGCCTCTTCCACCGAAAATTTCGGAAATAGTTTTTGCCGGGCTCTTTGCCGGGCATTCATTCCGCTATGCGAATTATAACGGCTGGGACATCTCTACAGAATCCGATTTTTGCATTTTAGGAGAAATAGCCTCCGGACTCAAGCCCGAAGGCCCTTTTGGCGATCACATCGGCTATTATTCCGCAAAACACGATTTTCCATATTTGAACGTCAAAAAAGTATTCCACAAAAAGAACGCCATTTTCCCATTCACCACAGTGGGAAGACCACCACAAGAAGACTCTGTAATCGGAGAACTCATCGGAGAACTTATAAAGCCGATGATCCCGAAATCCATACCTGGTATTTTTGAAGTGAACGCAGTCGATGCCGCCGGAGTACACCCGCTCCTTCTCGCCTTGGGAAGTGAACGCTACCAGCCCTATTTGAAAGACAGAGAACCGATGGAACTCCTGAAAGAAGCCAACGCTCTTTTAGGATTCAATCAAGTATCGCTATCCAAGTATGTCTTTATTGCAGCGAAAGAAGACAATGCAAATCTCAGTACACACAAAATTCCAGAATTCTTTATGCACGTTTTGGAACGTGCGGATTGGAAACGAGACATCCACTTTCAGACAGAAACCACCATTGATACACTAGACTATTCGGGAAAAAGCCTCAATCACGGTTCAAAAGCAATCATCGCCGCCGCAGGGGAAAAAATCCGAGAACTTGGAACCTCCAGAGAAAATTTCGGAGAAACGCTAAAGCTTCCAAAAGGATTTTCCAACACAGAAATTGTATTTCCGGGAACGCTCGTGATTCAAGCAGAACCAATGGCAAACATTCAAGAGCTCTGTAAGTTCCTTGCCGCTTGGGAAAACCGCGAAAAATTTCCACTCATCACACTTGCCGACGATTCCCATTTTACCGCGAGAAGCATCGAAAATTGGCTATGGATCACATTTACCCGCAGCGACCCCGCAGAGGATATCTACGGTACAAACGAATCCATCTTTGCAAAGCATTGGAGCTGCGAAAGCCCACTCATCATCGATGCCCGCTCCAAAGAACGCATGCAAAGTCCCGTAGAAGAAAATCCTGCGTTAGAGGCCAAAGCAAGGGACATCCTCTCAAAAGCTCAACAAGAAGCAAAAAAATGAAATTTTCATTTTATGCATTACTCTCTTTCATATTGACAACAAGTGCAAATGCAGCGCACGTATGCGGAACACAAGCGATGTTGGAACATCTGCATTCCATAAAAGCGGAAGGTGCCGCAGCGAGGACTTCCTACAAATCCACTACGAGCTGCGATGCCGAAGCCTATTACAACAGCGACAGCATACAGAAAAGAACTACAGCACATTTCAGGATTTATTACGTCCTTAGCGGGCCTCATAAGACAACAGAAGCTTTTGTCGATTCTACGGCCTATTACCTAGAAAAAGCGTGGACATTCCATACAAAAGAACTCGACATGAAAGCCCCTCTAGGAGGCGATACAACTTGGCACTACAAACAAGTCGGCGATAGTTCGCTATACCCCGTAGAAATTCTCGACATCGATATGATCCGCGACAACGCAAGCCTTCTCGGCGGCTATTGCAGCGGCTGCTATGGAATCACATTCCAAATTTCAGATGCAAATCCAGAAGCGACGGAACTCGTCATCGACAATGATTTCCGCTACTCTACTCCACAAAGCTCCCAAGGAAGCATCAATTACGAAGGGAACTCCTGTACCTATCCTATTTCAGAATATGAACTTTACAACGAATCCAATGGGCTGAATTACGCTACCTATTTTGGCGATGGCATCCACGTCACTTCATTTCACGAACTCTACCACGCAACTCAAGCGCGATACATTGATTTTACAAAGTATTACAGCTATTGGATAGAGGCATCCGCTGTGGGCGCCGAAGAGTTGGGCGCACCAGCAATCAACGATTACTGGGCCTACCTTTCTTCTTTCTTCCAAAGTACGGGCATCGCATTCGATAGTCAAGAATCTCCTTATGGAATTGGAACATGGGCCCTTTACAACGCAAAAGCGCAAGGGATCAAATTTGACGCCTCATTATGGGAACGCTATTCTGTAAAACCGGATTCTTCTTTTGAGACAGTTTTCGCTACCGCCCTTGAAAATAAAAATCAGGATCCCGATTCCGAATTTTCCGATTTCGCGACGCGATTGTTTTTTTCAAGTTCCCGAGCTTCTCGCATAGATACCGCACTCTATGTAACAGGAGATGCAAGAGATTGGCCGACAAAGCCGCGTTTAAGGAATCCTACATCAAAAGCACTCACACTATCTCCCCCTGCCATCAACTACTTTAGGCTCACCACAGATTCTATCCCGGATTTATCTTCTTTTGTAGGAAAAGCGACAGTCGCATTTTTCGGCAAAGGGGAGAAAACAGAATTTGTGAGTTTGGATACAGCCACGCTCCAAAGCCTTTATGCCAAAATAGCATCAGCCGACACATCCGTACTCATCCTTTCCCGCTTGCGTGAACAAAATTCAACGAGGATCGCAAAAGATTCTCTTCCGATGCGAGCCTACCCCAACCCATGGCGAGGATCTACAGAACTCTGCTTTGCAGGACTTCCAAGCGACAAAGACTTTATCGAAATCCGCACCCGCATAGGAAAGCTTGTCAAACGATTCAAATATTCAGGAACGATGCTTTGCTTGGATGAAGATCTAGTTAAAGACTTGCTCGCTCCCGGACTCTATCACTTCCGCGCGGGTGGAAGAAACAAACTGAAGCCATTCATCATTATTTATTGAGCACAGACGATAACCGATCCTCACCAAGTTCACCCAAGGCCTGCAAATTCGGATCTTTTTCTGTATGCCAAGAAAGCCCTTTTCCCATTTTGTTTTTGGAATGCAGAACATAGAGCCGGTTCCATAATCCGCTCTTCATGATTTTTTGAGAAAGTTCCAACCCGGGTTCTACAGCTAAACGATGAACGCCCATAGATGACAATTCATCCAGCACCTGCATCCAATTCGCTTCAAATGATTCCGCCTTGAAAAGACGCACTTCCGCAATCTTTTCAAGCTGAGGTTGCGGCACACGAGAA
>JALNVO010000015.1 GCA_023231365.1 Fibrobacteraceae bacterium
AATGATCAGCAATGGCTCGTCGTCATTCACATAAGGGAGAACGAGGCTCACCGCCTCGCCGAGCCCCTGCGGATCGCTCTGCAGCACGCAGCGGGTGCTGCCCCACCGCATGCTTTTCAAATGATTTTCCACAGCGCCCGCCCTGTACCCCGTAATGAACAGGCGTTCCGAAACACCGGGCAAGGAAAGCGTCGATTCCACGATATAATCAAGAATCGTCTTGCCCGCCACGGGCAAAAGGCACTTGGGGAGTTCCAGCGTAAAGGGTTTCAGGCGCGTGCCCAGCCCCGCCACCGGAAAAACAATCTTCATATCCCCTCCTGGATAATGTACATCCGCAAATCAGACACTCTTGTCGCGGTATCCGTAACCATAGCCGTAACGATGATAATAGCCGTAACCGCCGCCTTCGTGCTGATACATATTGAGGACAAACGCCTTCGGCAGCGGACCGGACAAACCGCGATCAAGCGATGCGAGGAGATCCAAAATCTCTTCTTCGCCATGCGCCGCATACTTCAGCACGCAAAGCGCGAAGTCCGCGCTGCGCTCGATCAGCAATGCATCGGAGCACTGCGCCACAGGCGGAGTATCGATGATGATGATATCATATTTCGTACGCAGCTCTTTCACAAAAGAAGCGAAGACATCCGCACTCAGCAGATCCCCGGGATTCGGGCAGCGCATCCCTGCGCCGAGAATGTCCAGATTTTCATGGTCCGAGAACAGAGCTTCCTCAACGGAAGCGCGCCGGAGCAGGACATCGCTCAACCCCTTCGTGTGGCGGCTCCGAAGATAGCCACGGCGGATATCGGCGTCAATAAGGAGCGTCTTCTTATGAATCATCGAAAAGGACGCGGCGATATTTGAGGAAACCAGACTCTTCCCCACATCTTGGACAACGCCGGTGACCATGATGACTTTCTGCCCCTTGCCGCACACGGAAAAATCCAAAGCGGTACGGAGCGCGCGGATTCCTTCGGAGAACGGCCTGTCAGGATTCGTCATCACATAAGGTGAAATCACCGGCGAACCCTTAGGGAGACCGGGAATTTTCGGAAGCTTCGCATACACGGAAAGTCCCGTAGCAGATTCGATTTCCATCGCGCTCTTCATGCCGCGGTGTAACGACCTTTCCAAAAGAATCAGCAGGCAGCACAAAAACAGGGCACCAGCGACACACCCCGCAAAAATAATCGAACGGCGCGGCTTCGTAGGCGCAAGCGCTGGCTCCGCGTAATCGACCACGCGCACATTGCCAACCTCTCCCGCGCGGGCCACGCGGAGCTGCTGCATATTATTCAGAAGCATCGTATAAAGATTATTATTGACATCGACGTTTTCCTGAAGGTTCATATAATTCTGTTGCATCACCGGTAAGCCGGATGCGGAAACGTTCAGCTGTGAAAGCGAAGTCAGCAAGGCGCGCTCCTGCGAAGCAATCGTCTGCACTTCCGGATGATCGTCCCGGAAAAGGCGCTGCGCATCCTTCTTCTTTTGTTCCAGATCAATGAGCTGCTGCTGCAATTGCGTCTTCTTATCCAGCAACAAGCGCGTTTCCGCATTCAAGTCCACAGAGCCGTTCTTATCCCGGAAAGCAGTCAGGGCGCTTTCGGCACTGTCCACCTTCGCCTTGACCGCGGGCAGCTGCTGCTCCAAAAAAGCGAGCGTCTTCGCCGCTTCCGCGCTGTGCTTTTCCACATTCTGGTGCACATACATGTTCGCGACACTGTTGAGCTCACTCACACACTCATCAGGATAACGGCAGGTGATCGTAGCCTGAAGAATGCCGGATTTTTTCCCGACTTCTTCAACGGATAATCTCTTCTGAAGATCCGCAATTGCCGTCTGCACGGGAATGGCACGCAGAGCGAAAGTCTCCCCGCCGCGGACTTCCATCGACTTCACCCAGATGGCAATGGAATCCCCATGATAAACGGCACGGCAAACGTTTCCGACTGCCCCGCGCAGAATCACGGAGCCATCCGGATCCAGGACTTCGAATTTGTCTGCATTGACGGCCCGCGCACGAAATTTTTCCCCGGAAGGAAGCTGGAGGTATTCCAGATCCATGCGCCCTTCACGGCGCAAGAGTCTATCGAACTTATTATCGGGAACCGCGGAGTAACGGAGAGCGACTTCCGTGACGACAGGAGCGAGCACCATGCGGCTCTTAATGAGCGCGATTTCCGCCTCCGCCGGGGACTGCATATCCAAAAGCTCGCCCATTTCGCCCATAGCCAAACCTGCATTGTTCCCTTCTTCATCCACCTGAAGCAGGATGTCGCTCGTATAAGAATCCCGCGGCCAGGAAGCGGCGAACAAGCCGACACCGACACCGAGGATGGCGCTCGCGACAAGAAAAGGCCAGCGGCGAAGGAGAGCCATCACCACGCTGAGGATATCGATGCCATCGTCATTATCCTGCGGCACCATCGCTGGCACCCTATTTTCATTGGACATATTTATTGCAAACCTGTTTTAAGAGATATTATTCCAAACACTCACCATAGTCGTCTTTAAAACCACTCTGTGAAATCATCTTATAACCGACAAATTTATCAATTTTAGTAATGATACAAGCTCTTGGCGACCGGGAAATAATAGGTTCCTCGGCTTAAAATTATTCCAGGCACATTCCCCGGTTATCTTTGAACCAATCCGCGAGAGCATCTTCAAATGTGTATTTAAAAGGATATCCGCAAGCCTTTAGTTTCTCGCCACTGATATTCGTGCTAATCATCAGCTTCTTTACGCGGGCAGGGCAGATTCCCATGGGAGCGCCGAAGCAACCGATCATCGCAGCCGCCGGGAGCAAAACCTTTGACGGCACATAAGGAATATAAGTCTTAAGCCCGGTGACTTTTTTCATGGCATTGCAGATGTGCTCGATTGTGTAAGCGGGCTCATAGCAGCAATTATAAAGTTCCACGCCATGCGGATGGTTCCTGAGCCGATATAGCATAAAATTCACCAGCTCTTTCACATAAATGCAAGCCTTGATCGTATCCTTACGGCCCGGATATGCGAATTTGTGCTTACGAATGCCCCAGTAGAGGCGGGTGAAATTGCCATTCTCGCCCCTGCCGAAGACTACTCCCGGCCGCAGAATCGTAAGCTGACGATTCTCCGCGTCGCGGGCCTGCCAAATCTGATGAACCTTTTCCGCCACAAGCTTGGAAATTCCATAGGGAGTATTCGGGGACGGAAGCGTCGTTTCCTTTTTCAATTCTTCCGCAGCTCCGTAAGGCGCTATAGATGACGTGAACACGATTCTTTTTATCCCAAACTTTTCGGCAAAGGCTGTCACATTCTCCGCGCCACGGATATTCGTTTCAAAATAATCATAATCGGGCGAACCCGGCGTTCTATGCACAGCCGCGAAGTTGAAGATGACATCATCCGGCGTGGGCGTGAAAGGAAGGCCATCAATGGGATTACGCACATCGCACTTGATAAAAGTCGAGCCAAGCATTTCCCCTTCGCAAAGGGGAGAATGATACTTGCCCGGTACCAACGCGAGCGGATTCCCCGGTTTTACAATGTCCAAGTTCCAAACCTTGGCTTTGGAATCTTCCGTAAGCAGCAGTTTGGTTAAATGCGTACCGATGAAACCAGTACCACCTGTGATTATGTAATTCATAAGCTCACCCCCTTCAGCGACATAGAAAAACGTAGCTATTCATTTCTCAAATTAACTTATTTCTTTCAAAACAATTTTGTAAATACGAAGCGCATTTAAAATACAACTATATCTAAATAGATGTCTTTCTCGCGATGACTTGAAAATTTGCTTCGTTGACACGTATTCTTTGTGATATACGGACAAACTCGGATCAAACACGGTTTTCAACCCATTTCTTAAACATTTTGCAAAAAGAATATCCTCTTCAGCATACAAAAAAGTTCGCGGATCAAATCCATGAAAAATCATAAAATATTTCTTTGAAAAGATCAAGCAGCAGCCATGCAACCAACAATTTTCTTTCAATTCAGGAATTTTTTTCTTTTTTTGTTTAAACAAACTTTTAGCACATGAAAAAAGATTCAAGCAAAAATGCATATGCATTTTTGCCAACATCCGCTTAATGCGTATCTTTCTCTCGTAATTCAGTAGCCTTTCTCCATCGAGAATTTTTTGAGAGCCAGGGCTCAATTCACAAATTCCTTGAGGCGTATAAATGAGAGGTCCAAGAACGGCAAAATTATTTCTATGATAAGACTCCTGGATAAGTTTACAAAATTTTCGTTGTTTAAGTAGAACATCATTATTCAAAACAACAATAAAATCATCATATCCTTGTCTTCTTGCCATCTGTATTCCAATATTATTTCCTCGAGCAAATCCCATATTTTCTTTATTACATATGACACAAATGTCATCATCAAATTTGTATTTAGAAGTCAATAGCTTCCCCGACTCATTTGATGACGCGTTATCAACAATATATATTCTATATTTAAATCCATAAATGCTATCTCTGATAGATTGAACACATTCTTCCGTATCTTCTGATAAAATATAGTGTAAAATAACAAATGCAAATTTTTCCATATTCACTCCCAATAAAAATTGTAAGGAACAATGCCAAACCATTGCGGCCTAAATAAATTAACAATAAAAAAGAACGCCAAACCAAACATTAAAAACAAAAATGAAAGCTGCATTTTTGTATATTTGCCACAAACGTTTCTAAGCGTCCATGCAATAGAGATTAAGCCGAAAAAAGAAAAATAATGCAAAAGCCGGCCAAAAATATTCACCTGCATATATAAAGCATCAACAACAACAAGAATAAAACTCATATGCAAGAGAAAAGAATTGCGATCCAATGACTTTCTTTTTCTGGAAACAAGATAATAGGAAAAAGCGAAAATAAAGTCTCTGAGGAAAATGAATAATGTTCCGTAATAATTTTCTTTTGCAAACTCTGATTCAGCATATCCGGCATATCGATCTATAACTGAAGTTACAGATGAAAAAAAAGTTTTCGCACCAATAAAAGAAAAAGTCGCAATCAGTAGATAAACAACAAGGACTTTCTCATTAAAAGGAGCTCTCAATAACGGAATATAAATCAAACAAATCCATGCGGATGAATGAAATAATGAGGCCAAAAAAACAAATCCAAGGAAAAAAAACATTTTCCTTTCAAGCAAAAATGGGATGCCAGCCATAACAAGCGCAATAGCAAGAGATTGCCGCATTCCAGACATATACATTGAACAGAAAGGAAAAGATATAAAGCAGAAAACCGACCAAAAATATGATGAGGAATACTTTGAGATAAACCTGAAAACAGAAGTCAAAATAACTACCGATGAAACAATCAACAGAATTTGAGGATTTTTAGAAACAAGAGACAGCCATTTCATTAAACAAAGGAAGCCCTTTTCATATCTGGATTCCCAAAGCCATTCTAGCGAAACATCAACAACATTTTTAAACGAGTCGACATATTGCCATGTATCCGTGCCAACGCTCTCACGTCTTAACGAAAAAAGAAGCAGAAAATAGCAGAAGAAGAAAAATAACCATACTTTTTTGTATATTCTTCCATTGCCTTTGTTGAGAACATAAACAAAAAGTAATATATATGCAAAAATATAAACTAGCATTAGTCTATTTGCTTTCTATAATTTTCTGATATAAACAAATCATTCTTTTTTTCTGTATATTTATATCATATTGTTCTTTTTTTATTGGTTCTATCCAATGTCGAGGTTTCTTATGCATTATTAATTCATCTATTTTTCCTGCCCAATATTGGCTACTTTTTTCCAAAGATAAAGGGATAAATAAATTTGAAATCGACGCTTCTTTAGGAACAACATCAGAAGCAAATGTAGGCAACCCCGAGCATTGAGCTTCAACATAAACTAATCCAAGTCCCTCAGCCTTTGATGGCAAAAGAAAAATATCAAAAGCGGAATAGTAGTCAGGAATTTGATTGTTACTTTCTATAAATCTTACATAAGAGCCACATCCTTTCCCTTCTGCATACGATTTTACATTATTTCTTTCTGGCCCATCACCAATCCACCATAATTCAATATTGCTATTAATTTGCCTAAGTTCTCGAATCACATCAATCACAAAGTAGGGATTTTTCAATAAAATCATTCGAGCCACACATCCAACAATAATCACCTCGTCTGATACTAAATATGAATTTCTAATTTCCGCTCGCTTCTTTTTATCAAACTCAAATTTTTTTAGATCAAAAGCATTCATTATTATTTCAAATTTTCTAGAAGCAAACAAATATTTCCCTGCTTTTTCAGAGCAAGCAAATCTATAGTTTGAAAGAATAACTGAAACTTTACAAAAAAAGAAATCACATAGCCTTTTCAAAAATATTCCGTTAAATTTGATTTCATGTATGTGAAGGATTCGAGCCCCACAGCCGCCCAAAATAGACATTAAAAAAATTAAAGGACCTATTGTTGGTGTATGGACATGAACAATTGCATATTTTTTTTTATAGAAAAGATTAAACAAAGAAAAAAACACCTTGAAAGGATTATGGCCTAATTCGGAGAGGCAATAAACCTCTGCCCCCATCTTTTTTACATATTCAACTCTAGATGGTTTTATATTTCTAACCATCAAAAAATCAATTTTATAGTATTCATTCTGAATGGAATTAAAATAATTAATTACACTACACGCAATGCCATTTGCAAAGCTCAAGGATGGCACAACCATTAAAATCGATTTCACGTCCGCCTTCCTTTGAAAAAGAATCGGACTCGATTCAATCGAATTCGAATACATTTAGGTATATGATTTTTTATTAAGGCAAATAAATATTCATTTCCGCGCAATTTTATTTTTGACGCATATTCTTCAAATGATAAATAGTCTATCCCATTATATATGAATTTTCTACATTTTGGCATAATGGTTGGTTTAACTAAATTATAATTTCGCATGGATATTTTTTCTACTCCAGAGTCAACATATTCTAAATATTCTTTCACTTTAGCCCAGAATGCTAGCGCATTTTCTGTATTTAACAAAACGCAACTTGCGCCTTTTGAGCTATAAAAATCAGGATGAAATACTTCTACTCCCCAAAAATCGCCCAACGTAATGTCCGCACATCGATTAATATTTGCATAATGACAGGCATAGCAAGAATATCGATAAGTTTTTCCTCTCAAAAAGCTTGCGTAATAAGGATCAACGTCAGCTTGAATGGGAAAATCTTCTGTTCTTGCTAAATACCCCCATCCTTTGCTTTTATCCCTAAAACGATATTCTAAAATCGATTTTCCCCTTTTTTCAGACAACCAATCAATATATTTACCGAACAATTTCTGACTTGGCGTTCCATGGCAGAGAATTTCTACAGTAAGCAGGTTTTCATAATCTTTATTCAAAAATTTTATGAGCCCGGCTATTTGGCAGGGGGTTCCAGAAAAGAGGACAAACCGCCCTTGTTTCAAAAATGTTTGAGTCTCCTTATAAACTGTATTCGTGTCACTAGCTACATATTTAGATCCACGTAAACGAGCCAGTTCCTTTTCATCAGTTACAAAAATATGTTTTGCGATTAACTTGTCATCAAAAGCACAGCCACACACAACACCGCCATTTTTCAAGGCAAGCAAAGCAAGAGCCGAGAAAACGCCGCCACTCGATGACCGTTTCAAAATAGAATCATCTTTTATTCTAGCCGCATACGCAATAGATTTGTCAAGTTTTATACGAATAGCAGGCTTTTCTATCCAAGGACATCTTGATACACACAAGCCACAATTGACACATCTAGATTCATCCACAACCGGGTATCGAAAGCCTTCCTCATTTTCTTGCATTGATATGCAATGTTGAGGACAAATTTGTTCACAGCTACGACACCCGCAGCAGTCTTCTGTTTTATTAATTTCAATGTGCTTTTTCTGCTGCATACTCTAAAGCCTTGTGAATATACATTAATGATTGCGCTCTTGCCTCATCAAGAAGTATTAATGACTGCTTGTAGTCAATATTTTTTTTAGACGATTCAACTATATTTCTCGGATTAGCACGCCAGGTAAGTCCAGTCAAAACAAGTATACTTGATAAGCGCGAGCAAAAAAGATGCGGATAAAAAGGAAAAAACTGTTTTCTAAAATTAATGGAAAACGCCGTAGCGTGGAAAGAATCCGTTAAAACAAAAGTCGCATTAGCAATCAAAGACAACCAATCTTCCACTTTAGGGCAAACGAAAACCTTACCTTTCCTAATTGGAATTTCATGGAAGCAATAACTTACCGTGTATATTGGCAAATCATATTCCTTACTTAATTGGCCCGCTGCATTATCTATTTCAGAAGAACGATTTAAATTGTAAACAAATATATACCTTTTCCTTATAAAACGAACTGAAGCTATTTTCCTCCAATCAGCATCCATTAGCAAAAGGGTCGGATCCAAGACTTGTTCTCCGTTAAAGCCTAAATCCTTTAGAATCTCAACACCATTAGATTCTCGGACAGATAAAGCGAAGTATTTTTTCAAGAGTCTTTTTGTTTCTTCCTTTTCATTCGCATCAAGCTGTTTTTTCCCAAAACTAGCAGCATATGAGAAACAAGGCTTTCCTGGGGGAAGGAAATCAAAGAAAAAAGTCTTATCTATTTTTTCATTCCACCCAGAATTCCACACTTGATCGCTCCCGGTACAATAGCAATCTGCCAAGGGAGGCTCTTTAGACAATTCTTCAAAACTATGATATATTTTTGACAAATGTAACTTTGAAAAAATAAAATTTTGAAAAATATTGTACCTTCTCACATACGAAGGAAACATTACCATCTTCGCCACAAGATTTACAACCGGATTTTTCAACACCTCCCTTTTTTGTGAAAGCCGGCACAACATTCCATAAAGCGTCATCCGCTTATCATAATAATCAATCACCGTTACAGAATGATTTTCTTTTTCAAAAATACGCTGCGTTGCATAAGCCTGCAAAACAGAGCCATAATTAACAATACGATGAAGAGTTATCAATGCTATATTCATACAAAAGTCCTATATTGTGCAACTTTTTCTTCGTATTTTGAAGCAGAGAAAAAGAAATGATGCTTTCTAAACAAATAAAGCAAACCTTTTATATGTTCAACATTATGTCTACTAAATAATTTTTTCCGGGAAATTCTTTGCCAGCTATGGATAATCTTTGCATCGTAATCCTTGTAAACGCCATTGCCTTGTTCCCAACAGCAAAGGCAAAAATCAACATCCTCAGGAGCATAAAATATTTTTTCATCCAAGAGGCCCACATTATCAAGTAGACTTTTTTTAAAAAGCCAACAAGCAGACATTAAATATCCCACGGGCCTACAACCAACCTTTTCATATATATATAACTCCAAAGATTCTCCTTTCTTTTTCAAAGCCTTAATTGGAAGGACTTTGAATAGCTTAATCATCATAGTTGGAACTTTCCGACCTGAATTCTGTACAACACCATTCTCATCTTCCATAACCGGTCCAACAATGCCAACATTCGGAAGCAAAAGGCGCGTCTTCATTGAAAGGAGGGCTTCATCATTTACGACAGTATCTGAGTCCAATATGCAGATAAAATCGGCATGAAACTTCAAACATTTTTTCAATGCAATGTTTCTTGAAATTGTAGTTCCCATGTTTTTCCCAAAATAAGTCACATCTATACAATCATAAGAACGTTCATAATACTGAAGAATTGTTGCTGTCGAATCTGACGATCCATTATCAACAATAAAAATCAATGGCGTAAACAATTTCAAAGCACAAATTGAATTCAAGCACCTTTCAATAACACGCTCTGAATTCCATGTTAAAACGACAAAGCCTATTTTTTCCATCGAGTCTTCCAACTATCGTGTGGGTAAAGCGGGGTAGAGGTCAAGTCCGCCGAAGTGGAACATTATCGCGTTACGGAAGCGTCCGGCATTCCTGAACCCGCACGCCATCTTCTTCACTTTCTGGATCTTTGAGTTCATGCTTTCGGCCATTCCATTATCGATGCCAAGCATGATTGAGTTCATGATTCCATAAAAAAGTCTTTTAAGCGATCTTGCAAGGTGTGGTGGTTCCCTTTTTTGAACAGAAAAATTCAAAATCTTAGTTGAATTTTTTGTCATGCAGCGCCTTCAATGAAAGCACGTTTGAAATATATATCCGAAGGTGCGTTACCGTCAAGAGAAGAATGTTCGCGTCTGTCGTTATAAAACGTGAAATATCTTTCGAGGCCAGCCTTGCACTCCTTCACCGATTGATAACCACGGATATACACATCTTCATATTTTACAGTCCGCCATAGACGTTCCACGAAGATGTTATCAAAGGCGCGGCCTTTGCCATCCATGCTGAGGCGAGTCGGCGAGTTTTCAAAAATATCTGTGAAGTCTTTCGATGTGTATTGGCATCCCTGATCTGTGTTGAATATCTCCGGCCAACCATATTTGTCAAGGGATTCCCGGACGGCATCAACGCAGAACTGCGC
The DNA here is from genome assembly GCA_023231365.1 of Fibrobacteraceae bacterium. Taxonomy (GTDB): domain Bacteria; phylum Fibrobacterota; class Fibrobacteria; order Fibrobacterales; family Fibrobacteraceae; genus Hallerella. The sequence continues at coordinate 10,482 of JALNVO010000015.1, forward strand.
ATTAAGAGTCGTTGAAAGTTTCCAGGATAGGACGCAACGGCTGTACCAGTCAATTACTGCGGTCAGATAGACAAAGCCACCCTTCAGGCGGATATAAGTGATGTCCGTACTCCACACCTGATTCACACGAGTCATGGCTACATCATGAAGCAAGTACGGATGCTTTAGATGTTGCTCGTCCGGGATGGACAGGTGTTTCTTTGGAAAAACGGCATTGATGCCTAGCTTCCGCATGATGCTCCTTACCAATTTCCGGCCTACTTTTATGCCGTATTTATTGTAAAGTGCGGACAGCATCCGTCGCTGGCCACGGGTCGGATCTTCCGTATAAAGTTCGTCAATTTCATTTATCAGATCACGTTTCTTTTGCGAAATGACGGGCCTATGATAAAAGTTACTGCGACTTATCCCGAGCACGGCACACTGGCGAATAACCGGCATCCTGTCGTCTTTTGAAATGAGTGACTTTTTCAAATCAAGCCCAACTTCTTGCAGTTTTTTTTTAAGAATTCGAGATCCATGTCTTTTTCACCGATACGCTTGTGGAGCTCGTCCCGTTCTGCGCGGAGCTTCTCGATTTCGTGTAATTCATTTTTAGGTCCGCCAAACACCATGCTCGCGTTCTTGACGAACTGATTCTTCCATTGACTTATCTGGTTCGGGTGGAGATCATATCTGGCTGCGAGCTCGTTGAGCGTCCGTTCTTCTTTCAGGGCCTCCAGGACCACTTTTGTTTTGAAATCGTCATCGAGTACTCTGCGGCATCTGCGCGATGTCTCGTTAATGCCCGCCTTGCTGCTTGCTGGTTTATCGGTTCTGTCTGTCATTTTCTTTTCCTCTGTTGTTGAATTTAGCTTTAAAATTCAACTAAGAAAAAGCCTTTTTCTGTCTCAAATTTTGAAGCCACTATACACGACTTTCATTTTTAAAAACATAAGCCCGAATAATATATTTTGAATAATAGCTATAATAAATAATCCAGTATCGGAAAAATAAAATTCCAGAAATGACAATTGAGACCAATAAAATTCTTGATCCTCGCAGATCATGAATCTGAATCAGGGTTAAAATTTTATACCAGTGATAGCTAGCAATTATCATAGCCAACATAAAAAGCGCACAGCTATAATTACGTAAACATCCATACAAATTCAACCAATTTGTCAATTTAGCATCAATTTTAGGATCCTGTGCAAGTGAAATACTAGCCATCCAATAAGCATCCGAATTATAAGAGTTGGCATTAACATTATGTTGTTCGTTCATTTCACTAATAAATTTATTAGCAATTTCTTTGTCTACTCTGCTATCTGTAGAAACAAATTTTCGAATGGGAAAAAAGATGCATCTGCTAAGAAAATTTACAGAAATAGCCATTAGAAAAAGAATTTTCCCATTTATAAATTCACGTAGGTTTTTCAAAATCTTTTTCTCTGATCGCACGGCAACTTCAGCATCTATCGTTCTTAATCGAAATCGAATAACAGTGAGCAATAAAAATATGAGAACAACAAAAACTACCACAGCACAGTGAGCCAAAAATTTCTCAAAGTCCTCTATATTTAAAATTCTTGGCTGTAATGACTCGTAAAAATCACTTTGCCAAAACTTCAAATAGACTTCAAAAATTCCCGGCATAATAGCCAATATAAATAGAATGACAAGAGCTAAAAGATACGTTGCGCGAATTTCTGGTTTAGGTTTAAATCCAGTACCTAATATATATTGTAACGGGTAACCAATAATATTTCGAATCAATATTCTATCATAAATTATGTGACTTATCGAACCTATAATATGGCCAAAAAAGTAAACCACAGCGAAAGCAAAAAACATATAAAAAATAGAGCCCCCTACGCTTATATTTTTTATATCACATTTATCCCAATACATAACCCAAGATAGATGCGCATATCGAGACCATCCATAAAAAGAAAGCGTAAAAATCAATCCAGGCAGCAGATATCCAAAAAAATCATTTGCACTAAATGGCATTGTTTGTTTCATTTCTGTTGAACTCATATATAAAGTCTCATTTTAATTTTACTGTACATCTAACATAACATTATGTTCAATAAGCTACAACCAGAAGTCATTCACTTCATCTATAAACTTTAAAATATTTTGATTGTTTCCCTCATCAAAGTTCAATTGGTTCAATTTCATCATACGAGTCCTTTCTGCAAAATTAATTTCTTCATCTGTGTCACCATAAGCGACACCATATCCCATTTCGCCTTCACTTAAATAATCACGCTTTTCTTTTCCTTTCTCTAAAACACAAACAGGAATACAGCCACACGCAACTGCAATTGAAGTATAAAATGTTTGCATATCATAAAAATAGCATTTCGAACATTCATTAAATGTCTTTACTTTATCTTCTTCACTCAATTCATCTATTATTGGGCCATCAAATTTTTTCGGGACATCATCTCGCTTACGTCCCTTTCGAATACAATAACAAATTCCAGTTCGCTGTTTTGAATTGTAGTTTTTATACAATTCTTTATCAAAAAAATTTAAATTCAACATTTTTTCTTCAGGATTACACCTTCTGTCATTAAAAATTTTTCGATAGCAAAAAAACAAGTCATTGCTTCCAAAAGCATTTTTCCCAGAATATTTATTATAATAAAGAAACCATCTTACAACTTTATTGGCTTTTAATGGATTTCCAAACACAATTTCCGGATAAACAACTATTGTTTTTGATAAAATAATCGGGAAATATCGTCTTGGTAATTTTTGGAAATGATAGGAGCTTCTTTCTCTTAATGGCTTAATTCTACAGCGCGCTTTTTCCGGCAAAATTTTCAGCAAAATCTGTTTCTCTATATCTAAGATTGTAAATAAAGCCCATTTAGTCCAAAAGAGCAAAAGCTCTTTCTTTGTTGAATTATAAATATAACGAGGAACAATAAACATTTCAGCCCGAATTCCTCTTTTGTTTAATAGATGGCATAATAGATGTAGCACCAATGGCCCACCATGATGAGGAAGCTCAGAAACTATAATAAAATGTTTTTGCATTACTTTTTTAACCTACAAATTATTTTTAACAAATCTTTGTATTCCGAAGATTGAAGTAAAGAAGACATTCCCAAAAACATCGTAGATCCAACAAAAACACCACACCCCATCTGGAGCCACTTGTTGTGGAATATATTCACTAAAACAAGAACTATTCCCCACATGCTAAAACTAGTAAAAAATGTTGACATCAAATCTTTCATTTGTACAAAGAAGCCCACATTTATAAGTTTTCCAGTGTAATAGGTATTGATAAAGAGGCAAAAGAGTGAGCTGACTATTTGCCCAAAGCACATTACAACAAGGCCAAAGGGAACCGTAGCCACCAGGAATACGATCCCGACCAGCTTCTTTATTATTTCAATTTTTAGAAAGAGATCACTCCGCCCTTTCACCTGGAGCAGATTCAAGTTTATCGCGTGTATGGGGTACCACATCATAGCGAAGCAAATGATTTGCAAATATATTGCGCAGCCGGCCCATTTTTCGCCAAGGACTATGCGAATAAAAGGATTCGCGGTGGCGGAAAGCCCAAGCATCAAGGGGAATATCACGAAAGCGGACATTCTAAGTAGCTGTCGGTAGTTGTTGCGCAGGCGTTCGTCCTCGTTCTGCATTTTGCTGAGTACCGGGAAGGTAACCCGCTGAAGGACTCCTGTCAAGTTAGATGACGGAAAATTCGCAAATTGTTGGGCTCGGGAATAAAGCCCCAATTGGATTGGAGAAAAAACTTTTCCTATTACAATCGGGTAAACATTATCCCATACGGAGGCTAATAATCCTGATGCCAAGAGCTTAGAACCAAAACCGAATAGATATTTAAACGATTCCTTAGAAAATTTTTCTGTAGGATGCCAGCGGACAATGATCCAAAAGAGGCCTGTCCGCAACGTTTCTTTTGTCACCTGCTGAATGGCGAGAGCCCATACACCGTAGCCATTCAGCGCGAAATAGATGCCGATGCAACCGGAGAACACGGCCGTAGCAACGGAAACCATCGCCTGCCGTCTGAAGTCGATTTTTATTGAAAGTTCCGCCTGCTGCACAATTGCGAGCGAGGTCAAAATCACGCTTACGCCGGTTACACGAAGGAGTGGCGTAAGAACAGGCATTCCGTAAAAGGCAGATGCCAGCGGGGCGACTAAGAAAAGGACTCCATAGGCGACTAGCCCGACGACAACATTGAAATAAAAGGCAGTGGACTTGTCCTTTTCGGTGAGATCCGGCTTGCGAATCAATGCGCTCGAAAATCCACTGTTTATGAATACATTGCTTACCGCAATGAATATGGTGAGGAGCGCGATAGTTCCATAGTCTTGCGGGGTAAGGAGCCTCGCGAGGAGTATGGAAAAGACAAAGGTTATGCCAAGTGACGCGAAGTTGTCTATTGATGACCAGGCAAGGCCTTTTACTGTTTTTTCCTTTAGGGATTCTTGCGGCACTGAATTTTCCGATTAACAAACTGCATATACGGTTTTTCGATAAACTTTATGCGCAAAAAGTCAATAAAAGAGCAAACAGAGAATATTGCTACTACTGAGCAGATGGCATAAAGCGGCATATAATCAGCGTTATAATGTCCGACACAATCAACGAAGTCTCGCCAAAGCCAAGTACGCATGGCATCTGAATTTGCATGAATCAATAAGACGCCAAAGGTTGTTGCTGCAATGGCATTTATAACCTTGCTCTGTGGAATATGAATATTCTTGAAAAACATAAAGGACGAGAAACCAACGGCAAGTGCCAAAACTTTATTGGAATCAGCCACCAGAAAATAAGGCATCGGAGGCTTGTTTACAATGGCAGGAAGCCAAATCAATATAGGGATACTGATCACAACAAAGACAAGACTTATAATGGTTACCCCCCCCCCCATATTTTTGCGCTTTTAAAGATAGGCCGGGAATACAAACGCACGTAAGACGATATAACATAAAGAACACAGAACCAGGTTACATAGTTGAACACAACATAAAATTTGGGGATAGATCCCAAGAGCGTAAATGGAACAATAAGAAGAACCAACAGATTCCGATGCTGTTTTTGCGTTAGATTACGAATTAGGATATTCAGAAAGGGGATGCAGAGAAAAAAGATCAAGAAACAACCGACGAAGTTCTGCGCTATGGATGTGATCGGGAGAACGAGCTGTGCAAGGCTGATTGCCCCCACGGCCTGATACCCAGCAAAAGTCAGCAAAACGAAGATGATAATCTTGTAGAAATACACCTGAGAAATCAGCTTGATGAATTTTTGCGCAGTGATTTCCTTTTTGCACATGAAATAGCCGGTAATCAGCACAAAGCAATTGATGCCTATTTTGCCCCAAGCGCCCATGATCAGAAGAAACAGGGATCTCCAGCTCAAGGGATCCGCAAAGATAGGCCCATCCGGAGCGGTAAGCCCTGAGTTCACCACAAAATGGTGGCACACTATCGCAAACATCGCAATAATGCGAAAAAGTTCGAGATTGGAGGAACGCCCTTTTTGTGGCATTTGGACTTGAATCATATATTTATTTTGAAATTACGCAGCCAGCCCAACTGAGACCAACGCCAAAACCAGCAAGCATTATCGTCTTGGCGTCTCCACCATTCGACAAATAATTCTTAAGGGCTATCGGAACCGTATTGCTTACCGTGTTGCCGGTATGTTCCATATCAATCAGGAATTTGTCCTTCTCAAAATGGCAAATTTTCCGGATTGTCGACAGCATAAAGCTATTCGCTTGGTGAAAAATGAATTCGCCGACATCTTCTTTCTGAAGATTATTCTTAGCCAGTACGTTCTTAACCATTTCGGGAACAACATCCAGCGTGAAATTGAAAATTTCAGATCCGTTCATGTACAGAAAATCAGAAGACTTAACATATCCACCATCATCGCTTTCGATACCACCAATTTTATCTGGGGTTCTAGCACAACCAGTGCGCACAATAAGATCTTCGAATCTACGCCCATCCGTTCCAAATACGAATTCTCCGATTTTATATTTTCCTTCGGTTGAAACAATAGTAGCAGAAGCGGCATCACCGAATATGGAACGATTGCCATGATCCTTCGGATGAAGATACCTGGTATAAGTCTCTGCCGTAAGCAAAAGGACATTCTTTGCCATTCCTCCGACAATAAGCCCTTTTGCAAGCGAAAGTCCATACTCATAACCGGAGCAGCCCAAATTAAAATCAAGCGCTCCTGCCGATGTCGGTATTTCAAGTCTATCTTGGACAATGCAAGCCGTCGAAGGCAAATGATAATCTTGACTTTGTGTACAAAGCAAGATAAAGTCAATGTTCTCTGCGTTTATACCATATTCATCAAAAAGTCTATTCGCGGCTTCAACCGCCATATCACCGGCAGTTTCATTTTCGGCCGCTATATGGCGTTCAAGAATTCCAACCTTTTTAGCTACTTTTTCAGCATCCCATTCAGGGTAATCCCTCACAAGATCCGCATTTGTAAGAACCTTTTCAGGAAGATAATAGCTGATTGCTTTTATATAGGCATCCATAATACTAATCTTAGAGAGGACTTAGCTCCCCCCCCCAGTAATTTTTACATTCGTTGTTGTCATCCAACTGCTGGAATCACTAAGCAAGTATACTGCTAAAGGAGCAATATCCTCCGGTTTCCCATAACGGCCAAGAGGATATTTTTTCTCGTCCTCTTTCAGCGTTTCAGCATCTATTCCATCTTTGACAATCAAATCCGTCCATACCATCGCGGGAGATATGCAGTTCACGCGTATTCCGCGCGGTGCGACTTCCAAAGCGAGGCAATTCGCATACGAAATTATTGCGCCCTTTGAGGCACTATAAATCGAATTCGCTATTGCCGGAGAATTTGCTCCGTATGAAGCAATAAAAACTATTGAAGAACCTTTGTTTAATTTTTTCTTTGCCAACAATGTAGTTTGAAGCATCACAGGAACGATAAAATTCACTCCCATAACTTTATCAATTTCTTCACGAGTAACCGATTTACAAAGAACTCTTGAACCAATCCCCGCACAGTGAACAACGCCATCTATTTTAGGTAATTGTTCAATCAAATCATCTATATTTTCATTTTTTGAAAGGTCTGCAATAATCTTTTTATTGCTAGTTCCTGCCATTAAAGAGAGCGTTTCATCAAGTTTGTCTTCCCTACGAGCGGTAATATAGACAGTTGCTCCGGATTGTGAGCATAAAACAGCAATAGCCCGTCCGATTCCGGACGAGGCGCCTGTTACAAGAATGTCCTTGTTTTCTAAAGAAAATAAATTAGCCATTATTTAGACGCAACCAAATCAAACAAGTCTTTCACCGTATTGCATTTACGGATTTCTGGTCCTGTAACATTTTTTCCATATTCAGTTTTAATCATTGCAATAATTGAGATTAAGATCAAGGAACTCCATTCCTCAAGTTCCTGAAATTTCGTCTCTTTTTTTATTTCTCTAATATCAGTGTCATCGAACTGTTCTGCAAAATTTTTAACAAATGTTTGAATATTCATATTTTCCTTTTTAGTTTTCAATATTTACGGCAGGAACCCCCATAACTGTTGTCCCGGCCTTAACATTGCGAATAGCAACAGACCCCGCTCCAATCACCCCCCCACACATAACTTTTTTGTGAGGAATTAAAGTCGCCCTAGTCTGCATTATAGACATTGTTTCCAATTTTGAATACCCACCCATAAACGCATATGAATTTAAATGGCAGAAATCATCAATAACAGAATCATGTCCTATAACGCAAAAAGGCTGTATGTAAACGAAATTTCCAATGGAGACGTCACAGGAAATCACGGAACAATTTCTTATAATACAGCCTACACCGACTTTCGTATTTTTTTCTATGACAACAGAAGGATCAATAATATTTATGAATTCCCCATTTTTTTTTAATAACATTTCTACATAATGTCGACGCCATTTGGGATCACCCAGCGCACAAATAAAGACATCATCTTGTTGAATTTCATAATTTTCAACAGATCCAAGAATGGGAGGATATCCCGGAGTTTCATTCAAGGCTTCTAGTTTGTCGTCTAAAAAGCCTTTTATATCATATTCTCTATTTTTGAATTCATTGGTTTTAAGAGACGCACAATATATTTCTCTACCAGCCCCTCGAGCGCCAATGATTACAAGATGTTTCATCACTTCCTAACCTCTTTCACTGCATCAATCACCCTAGTCACATCTTCATCGGTCAGTGTCGCATACATGGGCAAGCAAATAACTTGATCAGCAAGTTTATTTGCCACAGGGAGGTTTTCCGGATTGGCGGATTCAAGTCCACGATAAGTGGAGAAGGAGGATATCAGCGGGTAGAAATACCGACGACCGAGGATGTTCTTTTCTTTCAGTTTTCCATACAGGCAATCGCGGCAGATTCCGTATTCCTTTTCATCGATGAAAATCGGGAAATAGGCGTAGTTATGCTGCACGCCAGGCATATCCTTGAGGCAACGGACGCCGGGTACACCTGCCAGTTCCTTGCGATAGGCGTCGGCAACCACCTTGCGGCGGGCAATGGCGGAATCCACCTGCTTCAAGTTCAAAAGTCCGTATGCAGCACGGATTTCGTCCATTTTGCTGTTGATGCCGGGGGCGACCACAGTGGTTTCCCCTGCAAAGCCGAAGTTCTTCAGGTAGTCGATCCGTTTTTTGGTGGCTTCATCGCGGCAAATCAAGGCCCCGCCTTCGATGGTATTGTAGACCTTGGTCGCATGGAAGGAGAGCGTCGCCATGTCACCCTCGTTGCAGATTCCCTTGCCGTTCACCTTTACACCGAACGTGTGGGCCGCATCATAGATGACCTTGAGTCCGTAGGTGTCGGCTATTTCCTTGATGCGCTTGGTATCGCAGGGGTTCCCATACACATGCACCGGCATGATCGCCGTGGTGTGGGGCGTGACTGCCGCCTCGATTTTTTCGGGATCCAAATTGCCTGTTTCCTCGTCAACATCAACGAAAACGGGCTTGATTCCGTTCCACCAGAGGGAGTGGGTGGTGGCGACAAAACTATAGGGTGTCGTGATGACCTCGCCCGTGATGCGCATCGCCTGGAGCGCGGTAATCAGCGGAAGGGTTCCGTTCGTGAACAGGCTTATATATTCGACGCCCAGATATTTCGCAAGGGCGGCCTCCAATTCCTGATGATAATGACCGTTGTTGGTGAGCCATTTACGGTCCCAGATATCCTTGAGGTAAGGGATAAAATCGTCAAGGGACGGAAGGAGCGGAGAGGTTACTGTTATTATTTTATCTGCCATATAATTACTTTCTTAATTCTGAGAAGATCATTGGACTTGAGCACCTGTGCATGCCGCCATCTCCTCCATTTTGGAGATGTCGGCATCGTGCATTTGTCTGTAATTCGAAAGAATCCGTAAAAGCCCAGATTCGTCTGCACGTATGGACGGTACATTTCGTCATAAGCCGGCATTTTCGAGGATCTCCGGGTCATGCAAAATGCCAATCAGGGGCTTCGCTGTTCAATCAGCACACCATTCGAAACCAGTCCGCAATAGGCGTAACTTACCCAGTTGTAAGTTACAATACAGTAAATGCTAGGAATAGGATTGTCCGGTTTGGCCTACTTTAGGAATATAAGCCTCAATACGAACCGCTACACAGGGCAATGAGCACCGTTTAGCCGGTCCGGACGGGCGGGCGCAGAAGGATGCGGCAAAGCGACAATCCGCTGCGGGGCCTTACTGAAGCGCGTCTCCTCTTTGGTATGCAATAATGCAGGAAACGCATCAAACACGACGAAAAAATAAAAAAAAGATGATGATTTTGCAACTAAAAAGCAAGTTCCTTCCCCAATATGCGACAGAATCAGGCCAAGGCCATGAACTTTTCCATCTCCCGGCCGATGACGCGGTCCTCATCGCGTGGCAGAGCATCCGTTTCCGCCCCCCGGCTTCGCGCCGCCGGGTAGGGGGCGTAGACGTCCTCCTCGATCTCATCGGGGGACCGCGACCTGAGGTCGAAGCCGTCCCTCCGCTTCGAGGAACGATCCTCCATCGCCATTCACGCATTTACTTACAAATTAAACATCGCTGCGAATGAAACAT
>JALNVO010000016.1 GCA_023231365.1 Fibrobacteraceae bacterium
AGGGTTGGCAGAATGGGACGATGTGATTCATGGTGCTATTGGCACATTGATTGGGTATGGACTTTTTAAGATGTTTATTTCGGTAAGAAGAGCTTGTACGGGCTTGGATAAATGACGATGCGCTATCTATTATTGTCGACGTGCTTCATCCGGTGATCTTGGCGAAGCCTGAAACATATAGCCTAAAAGGGTGGTTTTCAGAGATTTTTTTCATTTAAGCGATCTTTCTATTCTGCGTATGATGTCGGCTATAGGGAGAGGTTCTCCTTTTTGAAGAGAAAAATTCGAAATCTTAGTTGAATTTTTGTTCAGTATAGCTTTCCGTAATAGCCTGTCGGAAAAACCGATGAACGGGAAGTGCCAAAAGCGTTCTTTTTTTATATTTACGCCTTGATGTTTAAGAAAATTGCAGAATTTGACGAGCGCGTTTCGCGGTATTGGTTTTTTCACCGGTTTTCTCCTAAGGTGGATAAATGGTTGCGGTTCTATACCCGCTTGGGTGATGGCTATGTATGGGCGCTTGTCATTATTTTTATCGTTTGGAATTCTGGTATAAGCTTTTTGGGGAATGTTCTGGTGCAGGTGCTTGCTTCTTTGGCCGTGTCCCTTGCCGCTTATTGGGCAATTAAACTCTTGGCTCGGCGCAAGCGTCCGTTTGAAGTAATTGAGGGGTTTCAAGCTTTGGTGCCGCCGCTTGACAAGTTCAGTTTCCCTTCCGGTCATACGATGAACAATCTAGCGGTGGCTTCTACCCTTTTCCTTTCTGTGCCGGTTGCAGGGGCATTGATGATGGCGCTTCCGCTGACGTGGGGCCTTTTGCGCGTTTATTTCGGCGTGCATTGGCTGACGGATGTGATTGGCGGTTTCTGTCTTGGCATTTTGAGCTTTTTGCTCGGTCATTTGATTTGGCTTTATCTTTTGGAGCCTCATTTTCTATGTCTTTCTTGAGTGTTCAAGAAATTTATCTGAAAAAAAAGTCCGGTGAACGTGTTGCCTTTCTGCTCCGCCATGCAGAGCGTCGGCATATCCTTAAAACGGATAAGGACTTTGGTGCGTATGTGCCGCTTTCCGAGCGCGGCGAGGAACAGGCTTTAGATGCAGGGAGGGAACTTGCTGTTTTTAAAGGCAGCGCTTTTTACGCATCAAGTCCGGTGTTCCGTTGTGCGCAAACGGCATCGTTTATTGCCAAGAGACGCGGTGACGGAAATTTTGCGGATCCGGAGAAGATTGTGAAAATTCCTCGGCTTGCAGAATATTATGTGGCGGATTATAAAATCTATGAGCATTTGCTTCTCACGGGGTTTTATCCTGCGATTTGCCAATTTGTTTCGCAAGGCAGAGTGGACGGCTTTTTGCCTTTGGCGGAAACGTCCGAAGAGCTTTTAAAAGAGATTCTTCAAAAGTCCTCCGCGGATTTTAATGTGTTTCTTACTCACGATGCATGGATTGTCCCGTTTCTCACTCATTTTACGGATGTCCGCTTTGCTGAAAATCGCTGGTTGAATTTTCTCTCGGGTGCGGCAGTCTTTTTTGATGAAGGTTCGCTAAAGCCTCGGTGCGTGCTGCCGGTGAAGTTTTTAGGCGACGGCTATTTATACTTTTAGTCTGCTATAGGGATTTGTTTCGTGTCTAACGGTCTTTACGGACCTCTGCTCCGTTTAGTTTTCAATGTTTCTTGCTTTTTAGTTCTGCCTTTGGGGAAAATTTTAGCCTATTTCTGTGGTACGAGCTATCATTTTGCTTGCCAAACCTCGGTGAATCCAATCCGGCGATTCCTATTATGGAAGGTCATTGTCGATGGTTTGAGCGGCTCCTGTATTTTAGCGGGGGATATGCGCGTTTTCGCGATTCTTTCTATTAGAGGGGCTTTAAAATTCAAAAGGCCCCTGCATTTCTGCAGAGGTCTTTTTGAACGGGGAGGGCGAGATTCGAACTCGCGATAGGGTTACCCCTATACGTCCTTAGCAGGGACGCGCCTTCGGCCAACTCGGCCACCTCCCCATATCGGGGGAGCCTAATTGTAAATAATTCTTGGGAAGATTGCAAGTTGTATTTTGAAAAAAGGTCTTTTTTAAGGCTGCGAGGTCATAGGATGGGGGCGATTTGTGATGTGAAATTTTATTTTTCCTTTGCGTCCGTCACTAAAGGTCCGTTATGAAATTCTTAAAGAAATGTCTCAAGATTATCCTCGCCCTTTTTATTGTGTGCGCGGTTTGTTCGGTGCCCTTGTACATTGTGGTTTTTAAGGTGTTGCCGAACAAGGATCCGGACGGAATTTTCAACCGGGCGTACATTCTCTCGTCGCTTTCCGGCGAGTCCCGCGTGTATTTCCGCGACGGGAATCGGCTTTTGGGGTCGTTTTTTGATGTGAACCACCGGATTTATGTGCCTTATGGTGAGATTCCGGAGAATATTGTGAATGCTCTAGTGGCGGCTGAGGATGCCCGTTATTTTGAACACCATGGCTTTGATCCGGCGGGTTTTGCCCGTGCGATGTTCAATAATTTGCGCTCAGGGAGCCTTAGGCAGGGCGGTTCTTCGCTGACGCAGCAAACGGTGAAGAATATTTTTGGTAGGGAGGAGCGGAGCGTAAAGGCGAAATGGAAGGAGCTCATCAATGCACTGCGCATGGAGAAACATTTTTCCAAAGAGGACATCCTTGAATTTTATTTGAACCAGTTCCACGTGTCGGGTACAGGTAAGGGTGTAGCGATTGCGGCACAGTACTTTTTTAACAAGGACTTGAAGGATTTGAACCTCGCGGAGTGCGCGTTTATCGCGGGTTCGGTAAAGGGCCCGTTCAATTACGATCCGTTCATTCAGCGGAACGAAGAACGTCGCAAGATGGCTTTGGAACGCGGCAAGGAACGACTGAAATATGTACTCGGACGTATGGTGGACGAGAAATACATTACGCAGGGGGCGATGGATTCGGCGCTCGCAAAACCGCTTGCATTCGATCACGGGAATTTCCGTTTTACCCTTTCGACCGAGCTTTCCCGGCTTGAGGAAAAACTGGATTCGGATTATTACTCCAAACTTTTTGACGATGCGGGTATTGACGATTGGCGCAAGGCCCAACTCCAGATTGTGACGACTTTGGATGCCGATTATGAGGATGCGGCGAAGCGCGCGGTGCAGAATAATATTTCCAATTTGCAAGTGCGGCTCGGAGGCTTCTTGCTCCCGAAGTCCGATCAGCCTAACCGGGCTGCCTTTGCGCGCAAGGGAGATTATCTATATGGCTCGGTCGATTCTGTCCGGTATAACCCGAATGGAAATTTGTCCGATATATTCCTTTCTTTCGGGCAACTTCATGGCTGGGTGAATGAGAAGAGCCTTGTGGATTTTGGCAAGCGTATGGATGCGGACCCAAAGAAAGTGCTTTCGACGCGGCTTGCGAAGGGAGCTGTGCTTTTGGTGAGCGTAGTCGATTCGACTAAGCAAAACGGCAAGGTTCTTTGTGAGATCGAAACGGAACCGGTACTTCAGGGCGCGTTGATCGCGATCGAGAATGGTGAAGTTGTGGCGAGTCAGGGCGGTTTCCACAATACGGGCTATGACCGTTCCTTCAAGGCGAAGAGACAGCTCGGTTCTAGCTGGAAGCCGATCCTCTTTGGCGCCGCCCTCAATTACCACTGGCATTATTTGGATGAGTTGGAGAATGATTTTAATTTGTTCCAGTTCGAGAACAAGTTCTATTTTCCGCACCCGGATCACAAGAACAAGGGCGAGACGGTGAGCATGCTCTGGGCGGCGACCCGGTCGGAAAACATTGCGAGCATCTGGCTCTTGGACCATCTTTTGGATAAGCTTTCTGATGATGAATTTGTGGAAGTCGCGGAGGAAAACGGTTATGCGAAAGGCGAGGATGAAAGCTCTGTCGATTACCGCAATCGCTTGCGGGACAAGTATGGACTGTATTTGAACGATGCGGCAAAGAATGAAATTGAGTTTACTAAAGCTCAAAATGCATTGGCGGAAAGGCTCATTTATGAGGGCCGCCCGGTGGCAGCGCGCGCTATCCGCAATATGTTCTACGGACGGAATTTGGAACAGGGAAAGCGCGATAATAGAAAGCTCGCTAAGGACGACCTTGTGCGCTTTGATCACAACTTTCTCCACTATCTTTCGATACTCAAGGAACGCGAAGTGGAAGAGTCCAAGCTCCTTTCGTCATTCTTTTTGCCTTCCGCAGAATCGATTGAGGTATATCCGGGGCTTACGCTTGCGGATATCAAGCGCTTGAATGGAATGATTGCGATCAAGAGCGAAGAAGCGGATTATATGGATGTGAAGAGCCTTCGCAACTGGCCGGATTTTAGGCGTTCTTTGGGAATGGCTGCTTTTGCGCGCTTTGCGAATTCCATCGGTATCCGTGAAAAACTGAACGAGGTGCAGAGTATGCCGCTCGGCGTGAACGATATTCCTCTTGCTCAAATGACTTCCGCTTATCAGACTCTTTTGACGGGCTACATCTATAAGTGCAAAGACGGCGATTGGAATGAACCCTGCTTGGTGCGCGAAATCCGCGACAGTGATGGACGTCTGCTCTTTGTAAATAAAGTGGAGAAAAAGCAAGTGCTTTCCGATACGGTTACAGAGCAGATGGCAGTGATGCTCCGCTCCGTGTTTACGCACGGTACGGCGATAAGCCAACTCAAGAACTTGACGGTGAATTCGCCCTCGAACGATGCGTCCCTTTTGTTTCCGGCGCTTGGCAAAACGGGTACGACGAATGATTATAAGAACGTGGCGTTTATGGGTGCTCTTCCGACGTTTGTCCCGGACAAGAACGGCTTCGGGCTTGATTCGGTGATAGCGATCGGCAGTTATGTGGGGTTTGATGACAACCGTCCTCTTAAGGCCGGGCGCACCCGCATTGCAGGTTCTTCAGGCGGCCTTCCGCAATGGGCTTCTTTTGCGGAAGATGTTATTAAGATTCGCAAGGAAAATGCGAATGTGGACTTCTTGGACATTTCGATGCTCGCTTCGGGAGATGTTCCTCTGAGACTTGAGACGGAACGCGGTGAACTCTCCGTGCAGCCGATGACGGGACTTCCGGTGAATGCGTCTTCGGACCGTGCGGTTTCTGTTCCTCTGCTGGATATTCCTGGGTATACACCTCCTGCAGAAGTCGCTTCTGCCGCAGAAGCTGCCGCAAGTTCGGGGGTGGTCACATCGCTTTCAATGCCTGCAAATGCAGCTCTTTCGGATTCCGCTCAGGCATCAAAAAATTCTGCGAAGGGAGCTCTCAAAGACGAGGATTATGAACTTCCGGCTGATTTTACCGGCAAGAATGCTTTTGTCCCTATTGAACCTGGAGACGGATTATGAGGCTCTCTTTTGCTTTAATTTCAGCGGTGGCGCTAGTTTTTTTTGCGTGTGCAGGTCAAGCTCCAAAACAAGAAACAAATAATTCTGTTCAAAATGAGTATAAAGTAACAGAAAAATTTTCTGAAAATAAACCTGTCGTTTCCAGTTCTTCCGTTGAAAATAGAAAGTCCGATGCCGCGGAATCTTCCAGTTCTTTGACAAAAGAAACGAAAGTCGAAGAGGTTTTCCTCGCCGATTCTTCAAACGCAGAGGACGCTTCAAAAGTTGTTTTTGATATTTATACGGAAATTCCTAAGCTTGCAAATATGGCGCTTGCGCGGGCGGATTCCTTTGTTGCCCTCGGAATGCTGGATTCCGCTTCGGCGATTGTGGAGCAGTTCTCTGTACTCAATCCGCTTTGGATAGAGTGGCAATCTCAAGCGAAGCTGCTTTCGCAGAAGATCCAAAATGCTTATTCGGTAAAGAGCCGCGAACTCAAACCGCTTGCGTTGAATTTGATCAATGCAAATACCCGTGGTGCTTCATACTCTGAGGTCAAGGTCTTGGCAGATTCGCTCAAGTCGCTTTCTCCGGGCGATTCCTTAGTGAATTTCGCCGATTCCATTTTGAAGATTTCCTTTGCAAAAACATTTGAAAAAGTGCGTACGGCAAAAGCATCTGCAATGGTTTTTGCCGAAGAAAAGGCAAAGTTTGTTTTGGCACAGCAAAAACTTACGGAACTTGCGATGCGCTATCCGGAATTTGTAGATACGTTGGACCTGAAAGGAGCTCTTGTCAAAGTAAGTTCTTTGAGAGAGGAATTGACCTCTTCAGATGTGGAATATTGGAAATCTCACGATCCCAAGAAGGCTTTGGAAAATGCGAAAAAAATGATTCCTACCAAAGAATGGGATGCCGCTAAATCTTCGCTGATTAGGCTCAAGGCGAGCGAGCTCCGCGGAGGTGCTTTGCGGGAATTAGATACTTTATATGCAGCTTATTGTACGGATAAGCGGAAACTTGCTGCTGCATATTTTGCAAAATCAAAGAAAACGGGAAAGGATGAGCTTGTGAAAGCAATCGATGCCTTGAATGCTTGCCTTGATTTTGCCCCGGACTATTCGGAAAAGGCAACAGTCATTTCAAATAGGGAATTTTTAAGAAAGGAAATGGAGAAATGATGTATGACTGGTATTTTTATCCGGCCTTTTTTGGCGTAGGACTTGTGGCTAGTGTCATCAACAGTATTGCAGGGGGTGGAAGTACCATTAGTTTGCCTGTGATGATCTTTTTAGGTCTTCCGCCAACGGTGGCAAATGGAACGAACCGCATTGGACTTTTTGTTGGAAATTTGACTTCTGCACTCAATTTGCGGAAGCATGGACTTTTGAATGGCGGAATTTATAAACGCCTTTTCTGGCCTACTCTTTTTGGAGCGCTTCTCGGCATTTTCTTTTTGGTAAATATTGGAGATAAATTATTCCAAGGAATTTTGTCTGTGGCGATTTGCCTTGTTGTTTTGATGAGTAATCTCAAACGGAATGTTTTGGGGAAACCGCCGGAAACACCTCCGCAAAGGATTTCTCCGCTTGCTTTCTTTGGCTTTTTGATGATTTCAATTTACGGATGCATCGTGCAAGTGGGTGTTGGATTTTTGCAGATTTTTGCCCTTTCACGGTATACAGGTCTTGATCTTTTACACGTGAATGCCATCAAGAATGCGCTGACGACCACATTTCTTTTTGTGAGCACGATTGGGTTGATTGCAATCGGCAAGGTAAATTGGGGGCTAGCTATTTGTGTTTCGCTAGGCGCTTTTACGGGTGGTAGTCTTGGATGTAGGCTTCAGCGCAAGAAAGGGAACGAGTTTATCCGGAAGTTCGTTTCAGGGGCGAGCCTTGTAATGGCGGCGGTCCTTGTGTATGATTTGTTTTAGGGTCTCTTTAATCTCTGGGTATTATCTCCGTTCGTCTTTTCGCGGAATGTTCCGTTTTGTGCGGCATTGCTTGAGGTCATTCCCGCCCGTAGACCTGGATTTTTGGTGAAATACAGCCAACGTTTTTGACTTGGATCGCATAAGCTTGCGGCCAAGCGCACAGTTTTCTCTCCCACGAGCTCTTCTCGGAATACACATAACATATCTAAACAAAAGAAGTCCCGCATTGCAGGACTTCTTTTTTCTAATGCTTGGCTTTGAACTATATATTCCGCAGTACTTCTTGAGAAGTAAGCGGGGAGAACTGAGTATCCATTATGAAATGGCGGACTTCTGTCGGGTTTATCCTTGCATATTCGCTGAGTGCTCTGCCGATTCCATTGCGGATGTAATAGTTCTCGTCTTGGGCGCAATGGATGCAGAAGGACTTGAGCAAATCCCAGTCCGTGTGGTCGCGGTATTGAAGCTGGAATATGATCACACTTCTCCTTACCCAGATATTCGGATCGCGTATCCAAGCTGCGATCTTATTCCGGAGAGTGGGGATCCTCCAGGCGAGGTCGCCAAGAATGCTCGTTGCGATGGTATCGACTGTGTCTTTCCATGGGCGAGTTTTTATGAGCGATTTTAAAAAGTTCAAGTGCTGCCCGCCGAGCAAAACCTTGTATCGGAATAGATAATCGCAAGCCGCGTATTGTAATTCCCGATAGGACTGGCCCCACATATCCGAAACTCTTGTGGCAAGTTCATCGCCATTTTTTGGCGGATACTTGTCGAAAATGGGATAGGTGGCTTCCCGCCGGGTTACGACTTTAACACCCAAAAAGTCAAAAGAGTCTCGTACCCCTTTCGCCATTTCGTGGGCTTCATCTTCGCTGGCTTTTGCCCGGAGTGCCAAAAGAATTTCTTGTGTAAATCGAAGCATTGCCTAAAAAATACAACCCAAGAGCAATAATTTCTAGGCCTTGACAAACGGAATTTTTATTTTTTTTTAATTTTGTTGCAAATTTTTTGATTTTTTAGGTCTAAAATGACTGAATTCCCCAAAAATGATGTTCCAATTGTAGACGTTCCACCTGAATTAAGGGGCCCGTCTGATGAAGAAATCCTCGCTTTGAATCCCGTAAAGGATGAAAAACGTCTCCGCGACCGCCCCTCGAAGAAGGAGCGGGAGGCCCGAAAAGTAGCCAAGGAGCAGGAAAAATTCCGCAAGATTGCCGCTCAATATGAAAATCGCGAAAGCTTGCCTTCTAATCCCTTCTCTTCGGCGTCTTCCCGTCCGATGCCGAAACTCAGCGATTTCGACAGGTCAAAAGGACTTTTTAAGCCGACTTCGGGTCGAGCTTCGACATCTAATGCTAAAAGTTCCCTATTTGTACCCGGAGCTTTCAGAAAAGCAGCCTCTCTGCCTGCTGAACTCCCGACTGTAGAATCAAAGCCCGCCGTTGTCCTTCCTTCTCGCCCGGCATCAGGCCGCGTTTTGAGCGGTTCTTTTGGAACTAGCCGTTCTGCAACTCCTAAAGCGCGGATTATTTCGGGCGATGAATTGGGCAAAAAAGCGGCAATGGAAGAAAAGAGAAAGTTTTCTTTGGCGAAGGCTGCAGAAGAAGCGACCCGGGCAGCAGCCTTTGCAAAGATGCCGGCTACGGTAACGCCGGCAGATCCGTTTGCATTTCCGAAACCTTTTCCTCAAAAGCCCTCTATTTTCAAAGAGGATTCTCCTTTAGCGGAGTTGCCGTCCGTAGAAAATTCCGTAAATTCGCTTGTTCCCGAGATACCCGTGAAGCGCAAGCGCGGCCGTCCGCGCAAGAACCCGCTGCCGGAATCTTTGTAAGTCTTTTAAGAACTCAGTATGGCACTTCTTTCGGCTCAAAATCTAGTTCTCCGTTTTGGCGGTCCCCCGCTTTTGAATTGCGCGTCTTTTGATATTGAACCGGGTGATAGGGTTTGCCTTGTCGGGCGCAATGGCGAGGGCAAGAGTACTCTTTTGAAAGTGCTTTCGGGCGAGATGCCTGTAGAATCGGGTGAAGTTATCCGCAAAAGCGGTCTCCGGGTTTCGCGCCTCATTCAGGAAATTCCATCCCATATTGAAGGAACTGTACGGGATGTTGTGCTCGGTAAATCGGCGGAGCGCAAAAATGCAGGCGAAGCGATACTCGGAAAATCTGGCGTGCCCGCAGACGCCTTTTATGACGACTTGAGCGGTGGGCAAAAACGCCGCACGCTTATTGCGCGTATTCTTGCTGAAGAACCGGATTTGCTTCTGTTGGATGAACCGACAAATCACTTGGATATTTCGTCTATTGAATGGCTGGAGGGAATGCTTGCGAGAATTCCGGCGGCGATTCTCTTTATTAGTCACGATAGGGCATTTGTGCGGAGGCTCGCCAAGCGAATTTTGGAACTTGACCGTGGGCACGTCCAGACTTGGAATTTTACTTACGATAAATTCGTCGAGTACCGTGATGCGAAGCTTCTTGAAGAAGAACGCGTGAATAAGCTTTTTGACAAAAGACTTGCCGAAGAAGAAGTATGGATCCGCAAGGGAGTTCAGGCGCGCCGTACCCGCAATGAGGGTCGTGTGCGGGAGCTCATCGCGATGCGCAAGGAACGCGCCGATCGCCGCAGCCGCACGGGAAATGTAAAAATGCAGATAACTGAAGCGGAGCGCTCCGGACGCCGTGTGGCAAAGGTAAATGACGTTTCCTTCTCCTATGGCGATGAAAAAATCATTTCTCATTTTTCTTGCGATATTTCCCGAGGAGACCGGGTAGGGATTGTGGGTGCAAACGGTTGCGGAAAGACGACGCTTTTGCGTCTCATCTTGGGCGATCTCGCTCCGACATCGGGTTCGGTGGAATTAGGTACGAATTTGCAAATAGCTTATTTCGACCAAATGCGGAAGAGCCTCCGTGAAGACAAGACTCTTATAGAGAACTTGGGCGACGGGCAGGAATATGTAGTGGTGAATGGTCAAAAACGTCACATATTAAGTTATTTGCAGGATTTTCTTTTTACGCCCGACAGAGCCCGCGGGCCGATCGGCGCCCTTTCTGGCGGGGAGCGCAACCGCCTTCTTTTGGCGTGCCTTTTTTCGCATCCGTCGAACGTGCTTGTGATGGATGAACCGACAAATGATCTCGATATGGAAACGCTCGACTTGCTCGCGGATTTGATTGCAGAATACAACGGTACTGTATTGCTCGTGAGTCACGATCGGGCTTTTTTGGATTCGACGGTTTCATACGTTTTTGGAATGGAGGGCGCCGGGCGAATTTACGAAAGTATCGGCGGCTATACGGATTATGAGGCGTCTCGCAAGGCCCGTGAAAAAGAAGCTGCCTCTCTTCGCACGGAAATCATTCAAAAGGAAAAGTCCGATCCGGTTAAAGTTCCTTCCAAGAAAAAATTAGGCTACAAGGATCAGCGGGAATTCGATTCCCTGCCTTCAAAAATTGAAGCATTGGAAGCTGAGATTGTGAAAAAGCAGGAACTTCTGACTCTTCCGGAATATTATTCGAATGCTGAAAAACTGGTTCCTCTTCAAAAAGAAATTGCGAAAAAGGAAGAGCAGTTGATGCTTGCTTATGAGCGCTTTGAGGAATTGGACAAAATGGTGAATTCCGCTTAAAAATGCGAATTTTTTAATCTTTTTTGCAAATAGAGAATATATCTTTGGGCTATGCGATATGGTGATCATTCTTTTTTCCAGACCGGCGTAGCTGTTCCTCTTTTTTCTCTCCGCTCGAACAATAGCGTGGGCATTGGCGAATTCCTTGATTTGATTCCTTTTGCGAATTGGGCAAAAAGGTGCGGATTGAATGTAATACAAATTCTTCCGGTGAACGATACCGGATTCGAATCCTCCCCATATAGCGCACGCAGTGCTTTTGCCCTCAATCCTGTATTCATTAATATGCAGGTCGTGCGCGGTTCCGATAACTATAAAGTGGAAATCGAAACGGCCCAAAAGCGCTTTGCTGACGAGCCCCGTGTACATTTTGAAGAAGTTTCCCGCTGGAAGCGTTCCGTGCTCCGCAAAATTTTCGATGCCCGCTATGAGCAATTGGAAAAGAATATAGCGCTTTCCAAATGGATTGAGGCAAATCCTTGGGTGAAACCTTATGCTGCCTATGCTTTTTTAAAAGATCAGAATCACGAAGCGAGCTGGCGTTCTTGGAAGAGCGAGCAGGATCCTACTTCGGCCCGCATAGACTCTCTTTGGCGAAAGAATCGCAAAGACGCCCTTTTTCAAAGCTGGATGCAATTTGAAGCGGAAGCTCAATTTAAAGTGGCGACAAGCGAGCTTTCCAAAATAGGGATGCATCTCAAGGGCGACATTCCCATCCTTATCAATGAAGATAGCGCGGATGTCTGGTATGATCGCAAGTTCTTCTCTTTGGATGATCGCGCTGGAGCCCCTCCCGATATGTTCAGTTACAGCGGGCAGAACTGGGGCTTTCCTACATACCGGTGGGATGTTATTGAAAAGGATAACTTTGCTTGGTGGCGCGCCCGCCTTGCTCAAGCAAGCAAATTCTATCACGCCTACCGCATTGACCATGTGCTCGGATTTTTCCGCATTTGGGCGATTCCGCAATGCGAGGAGACGGGTATTCTCGGACATTTTTCTCCGGCAGTTCCTATTTCACTTGAAACGCTTGTCCAAGCTGGTTTCAAACGTGAAACGATCGATTATTTGCAGCGCCCGAATTTTTCTAGGGATCAGCTTTCTTCCTTTCTCGGAAGTTTTGTAGACACTTGTATTAAAAATTATTTTGATCTTCTTCCGAATTCAAAGGACCGCTATGTACTCAAAGAAGAGTTCTCTTCTGAACGGGCGATTCTTTCTACGCAAGAAGAACAGAAGGTGAAGGATGGTCTTCTCAAAGTATATTGGAACCGCATATTTGTTCCGGGAACTCGCGAGGGCAAGTATTATCCTTACTGGTATTGGTATGACCAGGCGGTACTCTATACGCTCCCGATAAATGAGCAGAATACGCTCCATCAGATTATGAGTGCAAATGCCAAAGCACAAGAAGATCTTTGGCGTGAAAATGGAATGAAGCTTCTTTCGAAGCTCGTCAATGAAACGGATATGCTCGTGTGCGCCGAAGATTTGGGTGCTGTGCCGCACTGCGTTCCGGATGTCCTTTTCAAATTGAATGTTCTCTCACTCCGCGTCGAACGCTGGGCCCGCAATTGGGATTCTCCGTATTCTCCTTATTATGAAGCGGAGGATTATCCGCGCCTTTCCGTGAGTACGACGAGCGTACATGATTCTTCTACGCTTCTCGGTCTTTGGGTTGAACCGGGTTTTGACAGAGTTACTTATTGGCGCCATTTGCATTTGCCGGGAGAAGTCCCAGAACGCCTCACTCCGGATGTGGTAGAACAAATTATCCGGCATATTTTCTCGACGAACAGCCTTTTCTGCATTCCACCACTTCAAGACCTTTTGGCGATGAGCGCCCGCTGGGTTCCTGAGAATCCAGAAGAGGAGCGCGTCAATATTCCGGGAACGGTCGGCCCCAAAAATTGGTCGTATAAAATGCCGTGTACTATTGAAGAACTTTCTCAGTGTATGTCTCTTTCGAGTACGATTCTCAAACTCGTTGAGGAGCGCAAGAATCGGCCCATCTGGAAAATTTAGCGGTATGCCGCGTTCAAAAAATAATGGAAGAACGTTCAGTTGCCCGGAATGGGTGAAAAGCGCTGCTTTTTACCAGATATTCCCGGATAGGTTTGCGCGTTCTTTGAAGTATGCGCCTAGAGGCAAATTCAGAGAGTGGGGGAGTAAGCCCACGCCGAACGGTTTTTGCGGGGGCAATCTGCAGGGAATCATTGAACATCTGGATTACATACAAAGTGTTGGATGCAATGCCATTTACCTGTGTCCGATATTCAAAAGTGCGGCGAATCACCGCTATCATACTGTAGATTATATGCAGATCGATCCCGTTCTTGGTGCGCAAGAGGATTTTGATTTGCTCGTAAAGGAAGTGCACCGGCATAAGATGCGGATTATTCTCGATGGCGTATTTAACCATTGCTCTCGCGGTTTTTTCCCGTTTTTGAGTATTATGGAGGAGGGAGACTCTTCGCCTTACAAGGACTGGTTCCATATTCATTCCTATCCGGTGAATGCTTATGCAGGTAAACCGAATTATGAATGCTGGTGGAATATTCCCGCACTTCCCAAATTTAATACGGACAATCCCGAGACTCGCGAATATCTGTTGAATGTTGCTGAATACTGGACGCGGAAGGGAATAGACGGCTGGCGTCTGGATGTGCCGAACGAAATTGATGATGATGATTTTTGGCGTGAATTCCGTACTAGGGTCAAGTCGGTAAATCCCGAAGCCTATATTGTGGGCGAAATTTGGAAAGATCCCAAGCGCTGGCTTGCCGGCGACCAGTTTGACGGAGTGATGAACTATCCGGTGCGCAGGCTCGTTTCTGAATTCTTTTTTCCGGAAGGAATGCGCTCCAAAGATGCGGAATCTACCGGAGAGCAGCTTTCTAAGTCCAAATCCGTTGCCCCGCAGGATTTGCAGGAGTTTTGTCGTTCGCTTGAAGACCTTTTTTCCCGCGATCTTTTTGGCGTACAAATGAATCTATTTGGAAGCCATGATACGGCGAGGTTAAAAACGCTCGCGGGGAAAGACCCTCACAAATGTCTGCTAGCTTGGGCTCTGCTACTGTTCCTTCCTGGTGCGCTTTCTATTTATTATGGCGACGAGATAGGAATGGAGGGTGGCAAGGATCCCGACAACCGCCGTTGCTTTCCGTGGAAAGAATTGGATTTGCAAAAGCCTATTGAAACGCTTGATTTGTTCCGCACGTTTCTCACTCTCCGCAAAAAAGAAGAGACTTTGACGTTGGGCTCTTTCACAGTGCGCCCTGAGGGAAAGGGACTTTTGCTTTGTCGGCAATACAAGGGAACATTGCTTGAACTCCGCCTAGGGTATCCGGGTGCGGTCCCTTTGCAGGGAATTTCTGCCCGGACGGAAGTCCTTTTTGAGCGAGGACGTACTCCTATTGAGGGTGTAGCGGGCTATTTCGTGGCTAAAGGCGGTTTGGTTCTTACCAAAAAACGCGCCGCTTACTAAATTTGTGCCCTACTTTGGGTTTTTAATGCCTTTAAGGGAAATGATCAAATGAAGAAAAAAATATTCGGTATGCGCGAGTTCATTATTCTCGCAATCCTCCTTCTCTCCTGCTACACGATAGTGCCTTCTATCCGCGTACATTCCAAGTCGGGTGACGCGAAGAAGGAATATGTGAAGCAAAATCCAAAAGTCGCCGCCAAGGCAGTGAATTTCGGCTTGGATCTTGCCGGTGGAACGAGTATTACGCTTCAGATTGATGGCAAGGGACTCAAGGATGAAGATATCAAGGATATCCAGTCCCAGTCCCTCGAAATCGTCCGCAACCGCGTTGACCAGTTCGGCCTTTCTGAACCGCTTATTTCTCCTTCGGGCAATGACCGCATTGTCGTTGAACTTGCTGGCGTGGACGACTCCACGGCAAAGGGTCTTGTCGGAAGTACAGCTAAGCTCGAATTCAAGATTCTCGCCGAACAGGAAAAGTTCTCGCAAGTGATTTCGATTATTGATAATTATCTCGTTCATCGCGGGGTTATTGAAGATTCTTCGAAGGCCGATTCTACGGTTGCGAGTAAGGACTCTTCTGTTGCTGCAAAGGCTCCCGCCGATTCCGTTTCAGATGCGGACCTCTTCGCGGGTACTTCAGCTAAGAAAGATTCTGCAGAAAAGGTTGCCAAACAGGACAGCGCGGTCGTGCCGGACACTTCGGTGGCACAGGGCGTTGCTCTTTCCCAGATGTATCTCTCTTTTGGCAATGGCGGATTTGTTTCTCAAGACCAGATTGAAAAGATCAAGCGCATTTTGAACGACCGCACTATCCAGGGTCTCATCCCTCATGATGCCGTTTTTGCTTGGGGATCCGGCCTCGAGGCGATGAAGGGTTCCGCTGTGAAGGCGAAGCGCCTTTATCTTTTGAAGCGCCGTGCTGAAATGGGCGGTGAAGATATTTCCGATGCCCGTCCGTATCGCGTAGGTGACGGAACGAATGCAGGCGAAGTCGCTGTGAGTCTTAAGTTTGCAGGTATTGGTCCTAAAAAGTTCTCTGCCGTAACTGCCGCCAATATTGGCAAGCAGATGGCTATCGTCCTCGATGATCAAGTCATTAGTGCGCCTGTCATCCGCGACCGTATTCCGAACGGGGAAGCCCAGATCACCGGACTTGAAGATATGGCTGAAGCAAACCGCCTCTCCGTAATTCTCCGCTCGGGTGCATTGAAGGCTCCGATGAACATTATCGAAAGCCGCACGATTGGTGCAACTCTCGGTGAAGACAACATCCGCTCCGGTTTCGGTTCCGCTCTCGTCGGTCTTCTCATCACGATTGTGTTTATGATCCTCTACTACCGGTTCGGTGGATTTGTCGCGAGCATCGGTTTGTGCTGCAACGCTTTGATTACGGCTGCAGTTCTCTCTGTGTTCCATGCAACTCTTACTCTCCCGGGCATTGCCGGTATGATTTTGACGGTGGGAATGTCCATCGATGCCAACGTGATTATTTTCGAACGCATCCGCGAAGAACAACGCGCTGGCCTCAAGGCTCGTGCTGCTATCGCCAAGGGTTATCAACGCGCCTTTAGTGCTATTTTTGACTCCAACTTGACGACGTTCCTCACGGCACTTATTTTGTACAAGATCGGTACAGGCTCTGTGAAGGGATTTGGCCTTACATTGATGATCGGTATTGCCGCGTCTATGTTCACTGCTCTTACCATTACGCATGCAATCTTCGATATCAAGCTTGCTAAACAAGACTCTAATACGCTCAATATTGGCAAGGGTATCCGCGCTCTTAATGAAATTCGCCTTCCGATCATGAGCAAGGCCAAATATTTTGTCGGTGTTTCTGCCGTGCTCATTGTTCTCAGTCTTGGTTTTTCGATCTTTAAGGGATTTGATTTTAGCATTGACTTTACAGGCGGTCAAGTATTCCGGGTGCAATACGATGACGAAAATTCTCATATTGAAGACTTGAATACTATTCTTGCCAAGTATGGCGTTTCGGATGGAAAGGTTCGCAAAGTTGGTGGAACTTCTCATAATACTTATGAAGTCTCCGTGAAGAAAGAACTTGGCAGTAATGTTGTCAAAGCGATTGATTCCGATACTCACGTTTCGATTGTTTCGAACGATGAGGTCGGTGCAACGATTGGTAAGGAACTCCGCTTTAATGCGATCCTTTCCGTTATCTTTGCATGGATTGCAATATGCTTGTATGTCTGGTTCCGATTCGGCAAACTCGGCCTTGGTTTTGGTCTTGGGGCTGTTCTCGGAGTTGTCCATGATACTCTTATTACAATCGGCTTCATCTCACTCCTTGGACTTTCTGTGGACGGTTCCTTGATAGCCGCTCTCCTTACAATGATTGGTTACTCTGTGAACGATACCATCGTTAACTATGACCGTATTCGTGAAAATGTGGCAAACCTCGGTCGTGACAATTTCTCCCATACGGTGGATATGTCCGTGTCTCAATGCTTCAGCCGCACGACGATTACGTCTCTTACTACATTGTTTGTATGCGTGATTCTTGCAATTATGGGCGGTTCTTCCATCCGTTCCTTTGGCCTCGTAATGAGTTTCGGTGTGATTATTGGAACATGGTCCTCCATTTTCATCTGCTCTCCGTTTGTCGTTTGGTTTGCAAGCCGATTCAAGCGCGGCGTGTAATTTTTCAAAGATTCTTAAAAAAAGACCTAGGCATATGCTTAGGTCTTTTTTATTTTTCATGACAAGGATGCAAGGGTATCCTGTTTGATAATACAAGGGGGCTCTATGCTCAAGTATTACAAAATCGAAAGCGGTCGCATTACCGATGCTCCGGACGAAGATTCTGCGGACATTGTCGTGATGGGCAGCCCCAGTCAGGAGCAGCGCGGCCTTCTCGTTAAGAAGTACGAGATTACTGAGCATACCATTGCTTCTGCTTTCGATAATGACGAACTTTCCCGAGTAGAATACGATGATGATTTTACGACCATCGTTTTCAAAAAGCCAAAAAATTATACTGCCGAAGATAATTTTGAATTTAGAGTAGAATCCTTCGGCATTTTCCTTTTTAAAGACTGGGTGCTTCTTCTCTCTGATGCGGAACTTCCATTGATGGATTCGAAACGTTTCTCTAAAATTGATAGTTTGAATACATTCGTCTTAAAGCTGCTCAACTATTCCGTGTATCACTTCAATGAACATTTGAAGATAATGAACCGGATTAACGATGAATTGGAAGACAAACTTCAGAACGCGATGGACAATAAATATTTACTTTATATGTTCAGTTTGAACAAGGGACTTATTTACTACGTAAATGCGCTCAATTCGAATGAAACCTTGCTCAAAAAATTGCAGATGGGACGCGGAATGCAATTTAATGAGGGTGAACGTGAACTCCTCGACGATATTATCATTGAAAATCGCCAGAGCTTGCAGCAAGCAGAAATCAATGCGAACATTCTTTCTTCCTTGATGGATGCTCGGGCGAGTGTCCTTAATAATAACGTGAACTCGTCGATGAAAACTTTGAATATCATTACGATAGCCCTTATGTTCCCGACATTTGTTGCGAGTATTTTTGGTATGAACGTCGATTTCCCTTTTGGTCTCGGCGCTGGCAACCCGTATTCTTTCTGGATCATCATGACGGTGCTTGTTCTTTTGGTTTTGGGAGTGCTCTTTGTCTGGCAACGCCGCAAGTAAGGCAAAGAGGGTAATAGGTGACTAGGCGGTTTTCTAAAAAAATATCACAGCTGTTTATCATTAATTCCTATATCCCAAAGATGCTCTTGGCGGCTTTTATCGGGGTTGTAACTGGAAGTGTTGCTATTCTATTCCGCTGGGCATTAGGCGTTACGGATTCTTTTGTGCACACTATTTTTAGCGGTTGGACGCTTTGCTTTGCTCCGGCCATCGGCGGACTTCTTTGCGGCCTTTTTCTCTTTAAGCTGACCAAGACTCCGGAAGCATCGGGGCAAGGCACGGATCGTGCCATTTATTCATTTCATCATCACGGAGGGATGCTCCGCAAACGCGTTGCCCCTGTAAAACTGATTGCGAGCGTGATTACCCTTGGTAGTGGTGGTAGCGCGGGTTATGAAGGTCCTGTTTCTCAGATTGGTTCGGGCATTGCGACGACGATATGCCGCTTTTTCAGAATGCCCCGAAGCGTACGCAGGCAATTCGGCCTAGCCGGTATGGCGGCAGGACTCGGCTCTATTTTTAAGGCTCCGCTTTCAGGAGCGCTCACTTCTGTGGAAATGCTTTACCGCGAAGATTTTGAAAGTAGCGCTTTCATGACTTCGGTAATTGCTTCTGTGACAGGTTTTGCGGTTTATTCTTCTGCTTTTGGAACGGCTCCGACGTTCGCTGTGCCATCCTTTGATTTTGCAAATGGCTTCGAACTATTATTTTGTGCTCTTTTAGGGCTTCTTTGCGTTCCGATTTCATTTTTATATGTCAAGTGCTATTATAGGGTGGAAGACTTCTTTACCAATTGGAAAATACCGAATTATATAAAACCGGCCATTGGCGGGCTTGTCTGCGGATTAATTGTACTCCTTTTTCCGCAAGCTGCGGGCGGAGCGTGGGATTATGTCGTTGATATGACTGGCCTTGCGAATCCTGTTTTAGGTCCGTCTGTCATTTTTCTTATCGGACTTGTTTTTGCAAAGATAGTTGCTACTTCATTTACGGTGGGTAGCGGAGGTTCTGGCGGAGTCTTTGGCCCGTCGCTTTTCTTGGGCGGTGTTGTTGGGGCGGCTTTTGCTGCTGTCGTTGAAGGCATTTTCCCGGGAACTTTGCGTGAACCGGGTGCAATGGCGCTCATCGGAATGGGGGCGTTCTTTGCCGGATCGGCCAAGGCTCCTTTGGCTGGCGTTGTCATGGTATGTGAAATGACGGGTAGTTATCAGCTTTTGCCGGGACTTCTCATTGCGGCTATGGTTCACGTCGCGTTTTCGCGCAAATGGAGCATATATCGGAGTCAGGTGAAGAACAAATTTGCCTCTCCTGTACATCGGTTGGAAATGGATCCGGATGTCCTTCGGACTGTTACGGCCGAGGACATTATGCAAAAAATGGATGTGCTCACATTGGATGCGTTCCTTTCTATACATGAAGCTGAAAAAAGGATAGACACGTTCAATTTGGAACATCCCGAAAATGCAGCATCGCACATATTCCCTGTATTTGAAAAGGGTAAATATGTAGGCATTCTGGATTGGAATTTGACTTTTCAGAACATTGTATCCTTAGAAGGCAATGATTCTGTGCTTCTGGTTTCGGATTGCATTGTGCATGTGCCGGTTCTTTCGGGCAGTATGGATTTGCATAGCGCGATGAAATTCTTGCTCAAGAATTCGCTGAATGAAATCTATGTCAAGGATCGCGATGAAAATATCGAAGGCTTGCTTTCGACAGCAATGATACTACGCACATACGACCGCGTTGTAAAGATTTAAGTAGCTCTCATTGAGGGGCTTTGTTGTCTTCTAAGGGTCACCTCTAAAAATTCATTTTTATAACCAGAAGCCGGTTGCCTTCGGGGAACGTCAGGGTTCGAAGAGCCGGACTCTGGGCCGGCCCCGCAGGGGTGAGGATGGAACAACGTGACACCGCAACAACGAGAATCCGGTTCCCTTCGGGGAACGTCAGGGTTCGAAGAGCCGGACTCTGGGCCGGCCCCGCAGGGGTGAGGAAGGAACAACGTGA
>JALNVO010000017.1 GCA_023231365.1 Fibrobacteraceae bacterium
CCAGAATTACCCAGCCGTAGGAACTAAATCATCTAATTCAGCATAGATCTTGAACGAATTTTTCCCAGAAGATTTCGCCTCATACAGAGCTTGATCTGCTTTTGCATAAAGGCTATCAAACGTCCTAAATTCATCGGAAGAAATGAAAATGCCGATACTTGTGCTCGCCAAAAAAGTCCGACCATTATGTTCATATATTTTTGAAAAAGCAGAACAGACTTGAAGGGCCCTTTTTTCAACTGTTTCCGGCAAAGCATTCTCCAAATAAACCAAGAATTCATCACCACCAACGCGACCGACAATATCAGACGTGCGAAAAACAGATTGAAGGACACTTGCCAAATCACAAATGATCCTATCCCCACAAAGGTGGCCCAAAGTATCATTTGCTTTCTTGAAATTATCAATATCCAAAATCATCAAGGCAGAAGTCAATTTAGGTCTATCCTGTAGATGTTTACTTACAGCCGTTTTAACCGCCACTTTATTCAAAAGTTTCGTCATCGGATCGCGGCGTAAATCTTCCCGCATCGATTTAACCGCATTATTAAATGCTTTTTCCCTTTTAGTCTGAAATTCAAGTTCCAGCTTTTGCTTGTAATTATTGAATCCCTTAGAAGAAAAAGCATTTGCTACGTGATAAATGAAAAAAGCGATCGATTCAAACCGATCTTTTGAAATGACTGGAACTTTATCCACGGAAGACATTACTTCGCCAATGTCCAAGCCCAACTCCTTAGCAATATCCATATAGTGAAGATGATCTTCTTTTGTTAGCGGCACTGTAAGAACTTGCCCCAAAAGCCAATTTCCAAGATGCTTCCCATTGACTATTATACTTGCTCCAGCATCCATCAATCCACCGGAATGGCATTTGGAAATAATGGGGCCGTCTTCATGCAGACGCCCTAAGCCACTCTCGGAATTCATGCAACGGCGGAATCCATCTTTGTTGTCGCGCATTAAACACGAACAAAAATGAGTGAATTGACTTGGCTGAGTAACAGGAGATCCATCTGGATAGGTAATGATTGAGGCAACATTAAAAGCCATAGCAGCCCGATCCTGAAGACTTTGAAGTTCTTCCCGGCTAAAAATATCGAGGAGCGTGCAACTCTCTAAACGCTCACTCAAAAATTTTTCAAAATTTTTATCACCCATCTTTATCAAAATAAGCTAGAAAAAGAACAAAGATTCAATAAAATTTGTCTTTTTACAAAGTAACTTGTTTTTTAACGATGAATTTGGGCCATAAATTCAGCCCGAGTTTTTTCACTGCGCTTAAAAAGTCCAAGCAACTGACATGTCACCATAGTTGCTCCTTGTGCCTTGATCCCACGAATAGTCATACAACTGTGGGAAGCCTCCAAGACAACCGCAACACCTTTGGGTGAAAGGCTCTTTTGTATGAGTCCTGCAATCTGGCATGTCATACGTTCTTGAACCTGCGGTCGGCGGGCATAAAAATCTACGGCACGGGCAAGCTTGGAAAGACCGACAATGCGTTCTCCCGGAATATAAGCAATATGAGCCTTGCCGATAAATGGCAAAAAATGATGTTCACAAATACTCACAAAGGGGACATCCTTCAGCAAGATCATTTCGTCATAATTTTCTGTAAACTGCGTTTCCAGAACGGACTCTTCTTTGACATTTCCATCTAAGCCGGAAAGAAGTTCCTGGTACATTTTCGCCACGCGATGCGGCGTCTTCAGGAGCCCTTCCCGATTTACATCTTCACCAATGCCTTCCAGAATCAAGCGGAATCCATCTTCGATCTTTTGCAAGTTCATTACTTTGTTTCCAACGAAAGAATTAATATCCGAGAATTCCGCTTCAAATTATAGTTATTCCGCTTTGTGGGTGGGAGATCATTGAGTGTTCCATCGCGAAAGCCGAACGGATAAAACCAGTCCAAGGCCTGAGTTGTGAGAAGGAACAATTTTTTGTAACCCTTCATTCTACCCGTTGCAATCAAATGCCGTACAATTGCCGCACCTACACCCGACTTGCGATAATTGGCCGCGACAGCAATAGCTGCAACTTCTGCAGAACCATCTTCAAAGGCGTGAATAGCGCCACAGCCGTGAATTGCGTTATCAATAGAATAGACTACATAATCCGATAGTTTCTCAGAAATGGATTCCTGAGTGCGAGGAATGAGGTAGCCCTTGGCGATGTAGTCCTGCATAATCCGCAAGATATCTGGAATATCATCCACCGTTGCCGGGCGGATGCTCGAATACTGGTTAGCATAAACCATCGTCCCATCACCGCGGCTAGAGAACACCTCCTGAAGCACGCTGCCTTGTATCTCGCCACTGATGAGATGAACGCGATTTGCGCCCGCCTTGCAAGCGCGAATTGCATTCTGCAAGTAATCCACTTGAGCAAAATCAAGATTCGGATTGAGCTTCAAAATTTCTTCTGCTTGATCGATGTCCAAAGCAGAAATCACTCCACTATCCGTACTCTCAAGATACTTAGTATCTTGACCTGTCTTGAGCCCCTCAGAACGGATCCCATTTTCGCTACCGATAAAAAAGAGCTTTCCGACAACAAGATACTTACAAAGTTCCGTAGCAAGCTCCGTACTGGAAAGATTATAAGCATGGCCCAATTTATTCCACCCAATCGGCGGAAGGATCGGAATGAAATCTTCTGAAAGAAGATGTTCCAAGATATCTTTTTCAATACGTTCAATTTTCCCGGTGCGCATATAATCTACGCCATCAATAATACCGAGACTCCGGGCCATCACCCAATTTCCTTGAATTCCATGGCAACCACTTGCCGTGAGATGGCTCATGATTCTCTGTGCAACACCCAGCGAAGCCTGTTCAATAAGGGGCAAGGCCTCTTCGCTCGTCAACCGGATACCGGCAGCGAACTTGGATTCTATTTCCCAAGCGACCAACTGTTTGTCAATACTCTTACGGGTTCCAGGAACTATCAGAACTTTTACACCCGCTTTGTGCAGAAGCGTTATATCCCGCATCAAAACAGGGAACAGCGGATTATCCATCAAGCTGTCTTCAATTTTGAGGACGAAAAGCTGTCCCTTGAACCGGTTGATGTAACTGAACACTTCCCGGATGAAACTGGAAACTTCCAATTTTTGTTCGTTAAAATCCGCTGTCATATCCATAATGCACAAATATACTTTTTATACTTGCTATGGACAAAGCGGGATTTTACAACCAGTTAATTTTTGTATTCTATTTAAAATAAATTAAGCGAGGCATGAAGCCCCGCTTAACTACTTTCAAATTTTAAAAATCACTTCTTGGCAGGAACAGCTTTAGAAGTATCTGCCTTTGTGGCCTTTACCGCAGCAATGCTGTCAGCCTTCGCCTTCTCTTTCGCTGCCTTCACTGCCTTGAGGCTATCGGCGGTCGCCTTCTTCTGGGCCTGGACAGCCTTGAGACTGTCGGCGCGTGCGGCCTTTACCGCGGCAATGCTGTCGGCCTTCGCCTTCTCTTTCTCGGCCTTCACTGCCTTGAGGCTATCGGCGGTCGCCTTCTTCTCAGCCTTTACCGCAGCAATGCTGTCAGCCTTCGCCTTCTCTTTCTCGGCCTTCACTGCCTTGAGGCTATCGGCGGTCGCCTTCTTCTGGGCCTGGACAGCCTTGAGACTGTCGGCGCGTGCGGCCTTTACCGCGGCGATACTGTCGGCGGTTGCCTTCTCTTTCGCTGCCTTCACTGCCTTGAGGCTGTCGGCGGTCGCCTTCTTCTCAGCCTTTACTGCGGCAATGCTGTCGGCGGTCGCCTTGTCTTTCGCTGCCTTCACTGCCTTGAGGCTATCGGCGGTCGCCTTCTTCTCAGCCTTTACCGCGGCAATGCTGTCGGCGGTCGCCTTGTCTTTCGCTGCCTTCACTGCCTTGAGGCTATCGGCGGTCGCCTTCTTCTGGGCCTGGACAGCCTTGAGACTGTCGGCGCGTGCGGCCTTTACCGCGGCAATGCTGTCGGCGGTCGCCTTGTCTTTCGCTGCCTTCACTGCCTTGAGGCTGTCGGCGCGCGCGGCCTTCACGGCAGCAATGCTGTCGGCTTCTACTTTTTTAGCGGCTTTAACTGTTGCGAGGCTATCTGCCTTTTTTTCCTTTTCCGATTTTTTCACTGTCTTAGAAGTATCTACAACTTTAGCAGGCTCCACCGCAGCTGGTTCGGAAGGAAGAACCTTAAGAAGTTCTACTTCAAACACCAGAAGAGCGTTGGGCGGGATCACCGGAGAAGCGCCGTCGGTTCCATAACCAAGAGAACTCGGAATCCAAGCCTTAACCTTTTCGCCTTCTTTCATCAAAGTCAAAAGTTCCTGCCAGCCCTGGATAACGGCATTCACCGGAAATTCAAGGGGCTCACCGCGCTTGATAGAACTATCGAATTCCGTTCCATCCAAGAGGGAACCCGCATAATGCACGCGGACCTTGTCAGTAAGCTTTGGAGCCTTACCAGAATCCGAAGCTGCCGTAATGATTTTGTACTGAAGACCACTCGCCGTAGTGATGACTCCCTTTTCAAGTTTATTCTTGTCAAGGAAAGTCTTTTGAGAATCAAGAGCCTTTTGTGCCGATTCAGCAGCCTTTTTCTCCTTTTGCACTTGCATTTGGAGAACCAATTCCTGCAAGGCCTTCTCGGCTTGGGAATCCGTCATCAAAAGAGGTTTATTGTCTATTTGATCCCGAAGGGAACGCAAAAATATTTCTTCATCAATATCCGCTTCCACATTCTTGATAGCACGCCCCATATCCATACCGAGCGCATAGCTATAACGATCTTTTGGCGTAGAAAGGGAATCCTTTTTTTGGACAGCCGTTGTTGCCGTGGCCGTTGGAACGGGAGCAACCGCGGGCTTCGGAGAACTTGAGCAAGCAACCAAAGTTCCCAAAACCGCAACAGACAGAAAACTTGATGACAATAATTTCATATTTTTAGTCCTTGATTTCAGTTATCAATAATTTAGGAATTTTCAAATGAAAAAATTGACAGTACCCCTTTTAGTGGCCTTTTTTTGCCTCTCCGCAGAAGCAACCCGTCCCGTCACTCAATTTGAAGTCCCTATGAATATCGGTATTGGGCCTACCCTATTCTGGATACCGGGAGTAGCGAGCCGCGAAGCCCATACAGGTTTCAATCTTGCTCCCTATGGCGTTATAACACCTCAAACGCTTGAAGAGAATAAGGAAAAAATTCCAATAAAATATCGCAAATACTTAAATTCCATGAGAGAAATCCACGTGGCCCCACTTTGGATGATTCTCATTCCTCAATATGTAATAGTCAGCCCATCCGTTTTGGGTTCCGATGATGCCGTTTACGGAGCCATTTGGTCCTTGCTCAGTATCGGCCCGGAGTTCTATTCGACAAGAAATTTTGTCCTTGAAGGAAAGGCCTCTCCTACCATCAGCTATCTCTATATAGATTCCGATAACAACGAAGATACGGAAAATTTAATCGGACTAGGCGCGATGTTCACCCTCTCTGCAACATACGCCTTTAGTGAAACGACGCTTCTAAGCCTTTCTTACGGGCATCTGCTTCAACTTCCGCTAGGAATCAACGAATACAAACCAGAGAACAAAGTTGCCAAACATTGGTATCAAGCAGGAGCTCTTTCCTTAACGCTGCACATCCGTATACCGACAGAACAATCTTTATAACGCAAAAACCGTGATTTAAAACAATTTCTACACCAAAATGTATCAGAAAAAAAATAAACACCCTTTCCAAATAAAAATTATCTTGCTAAAATTTTACAATGGTGGAATTGATTTAGCTGGGATTAGGGCACAAATCGTTTGGATTAGGGAGTTTTTATGCAAAACTCAAATATGTTTTTTGCCCCAGAAACAAAAGGAGTCCGCCTCGTGCGAACGCCTACCCAATTTGATATGTTTCAAAACTCAGTCAAGCAGGAGTTGGACAAAGAGCTGATACATCAGCCAAGAATTATATTAAACATAAAACAAACTGAGGGCAAAACCGGTTGGCTTCCCGGTCCCCTTTCTTATCCATGGGTCTTTATCGTAATGGGCATTCCGCACTTAATACACTCGTTCATTATGTAATTTTTCCCATATTAAGTATTTAAAAAGAGAACCCAGCCGGTTCTCTTTTCTATTTTTCGCGGAAAATTCGGAGATCATTATGCAGGCACTCATCCTCGACGGGAAAAAACTCGCCAAAGAAAACGAAGAACTCCTCAAAGTTCGTGTTAATGCAATCAAAGAACGCACAGGCAAAACGCCAATACTTGCCACAATTCTCGTGGGCGATGACCCAGCAAGTGCCACATACGTAAAAATGAAAGGTAACGCCTGTGCCCGCGTCGGAATGGAAAGCATGCCAGTGCACCTTTCCAAGCAGACAACAACCTCAGAACTCCTCGCAAAGATAGAGGAACTGAACGAGAACCCGAACGTTCAGGGAATTCTGCTCCAGCACCCCGTTCCGCATCATATAAACGAACGCGCCGCATTTGAATCAATTGAAAGAAGAAAAGACGTCGATGGAGTAACCTGCCTCGGTTTCGGACTTATGGCAATGGGAGAAAAAGCTTACGGAAGCGCCACGCCCGCAGGAATTATGGCCATCCTCAAGCATTACAAAATCCAACTTGAAGGTAAACACGCCGTAGTCGTAGGGAGAAGCGCAATTCTCGGGAAGCCGATGGCGATGATGCTCCTCAACGCAAATGCGACAGTAACCATTTGCCACAGCAAGACGGAAGATCTGGAGAAGATCGTGAGCGAAGCGGACATTCTCGTCGGAGCCGTCGGAAAACCGGAATTCATCAAAGCATCTTGGATAAAAAAAGGGGCCGTTGTCGTCGATGCCGGCTACCATCCAGGAGGTGTCGGAGATATCGAAAAAGCAGGACTTGATGAAATCGCGAGCGCTTATACCCCGGTTCCTGGAGGAGTCGGCCCGATGACTATCAATACGCTTATTTCAAATAGCGTGGAAAGCGGAGAAAATTTCTTAAAATGAAAAAGATTCTAGTTACCATTTTAATCATCCTCTTCGCAGCTGTTGCCGGAACGGGGCTCTATTTTCATTTGACTTGGGAAAAAGAACTTTCACCGATCGCCTATTTTCTCATAGAAAAAGATTTGCTCGCTTGCGGCTCCACCACAAAAGAAACTAAATGCGTTATTACTGGCGATGCCGATTGGCTGTTCTATCAAGAAAGTCAACTTTCGCTCGTACACTCGTGGGAAGATAACACCAAACAAATTATCGCCTTCAACGATTCCCTCAAAAATCGAGGCATTCAGTTGATCGTTGTTCCAGTTCCAGATAAACTATTGGTAGAAAGCGACAAATACCTGCCGTTCTTTGACGAAGACCTCATTCCTTCCGCTTACCGGCGTTGGGCAGAAAAGTTAAACAAGAATGGAGTTATTCTAATCGATGCCCTAGACGAATTTAAACGCATCCACGACAGCATTCCCGTTTTTGAACCGTACGAAAGCCACTGTACCTATGAAGGGCGCTCCATTCTTGCAAAGCTCGCGGCAAACAAGCTGAAATATGCAACAAAGGACTTATCCAAGAAATCCTATACATTACGAGACACAACCATCAAGGGAACGGGAAATCTATTCCATCTAAAATACGGGATCTACGCCCACTACAAAATGAAAGAAAAAAAAGTCGTCGGAGAAAATAGGAAGAATTATAAAGGTCCTAAGAAAGCACCCATACTTGTCATCGGCGACAGCAACGCAGGTGAAGGACTTTCCCGCGCAAGTGACGTAGGCTCTTTAATTACAAAGGAAACAGGTGTCGAAACCTTTTCGATAAGCAAAGTCGGAGCGGCTAATTTCGGTCCCATTTTCTTCAAAGGTAAATCGAACTTCCTTGAAAACAGAAGGGCTATCGTCTGGGTTTTCGACGGCCGCGAAATTTACGGGCACTTCAGAAATCCACAATTCTGATCAATAAAAAACGTTTTCTAGGACAAGACCTTGGGGGGGAGCCATCGTCCGTTCACCAGTGAATTTATCTGCAAAAATTGCATCAACCGTTCCCTCGGGATATCGACCACGGCCCACATCAAAAAGAGTCCCCACCATCGCGCGTACCTGACGGTGCAAAAAGCGATCTCCTCTAATGTGCCAAAGATCCGTATACTCATTTGAACGTTCCAACCGGAATTCCGTGAGATGGCAGACTGTACTCTTCCCATCATTGCGGGGAATGCAGAACCGGATAAAATCGTGCTCGCCTAAAAAAGACTTTGCTTCGCGTTCCATGAGAGCATAATCCATGGGGACATTGCCGCATTCCCAGCCGAAATCGCGGAGAAGCGCCACCGGCCGGGTGAAAATCGTATAAATGTAATAGCGGCTCACAGCATCGTAACGGGAATGGAACGTGGAAGAGCATGGTTCCAAATCGCGGATGCGGACAACCCGCTTGCCAAGTCCATTAATGGAATGGACCAATTTTTTGCAATCCAATTCGCCGTCGAAATCAAAATGGACACATTGACCGCGGGCGTGAACCCCAGTATCCGTGCGGCCTGCGGCCACCAAATTGACTGGCGTCCGCAAAGCAATTCTAAAAGATTCTTCTAGCGCAGACTGGACCGTGACAAATTTCGTCTTTCCGCCTTCGTTCTGCTCTTGCCAACCGAAAAAAGCGCTGCCGAGATACTCGCAGCGAAAACGGTAGCGCATGGAACTATTCCCCCGTTTCGCGCTTTACGCGGATAACAGTCGCCACTTGATCTTCAGGGAGCTGCATACGGCGGGCAATTTCAGACGTTGTATAACCGCGGCGGTTCATTTGAAGGACCTTTTCCTTGTCAGCCCGTTCGCGGTCAAAACGGGTTACTTCAAGCGGATTATCCTTTGGGATAGCGGAAGATTCCATTGTATTGCGGCTCTGGGCTCGCACTTTGTTTGGAGCACCTTCATGCTTTACAGCAGCCTTCGGTGCGCGCAGTTCCGCGAGCGTATCGGAAAGAGATTGCATCGCGCTTGTAATGCGTTCTTTTGCCGTAGGACGTAAAGTCGGTTTTTCTACAACGCCCTTGGAATCCTCAAAAATGACATCTTTCGGAAGCGAATTTTCATTAGAAGCCTTAGCATCATCTATAATGGAACGGTGGACGCGGGTCCGCGTTACATAAGTCGGATCATCCGGAAATCCACTTTTAGGCGTCTTAAATCTATTCTCTTCGCGAATTTTTTCAAGCTGGCGCGTAATTGCATCCTGACGCTTGCGGAGTACAAAAAATACCAAAGCGAGAATAGCAATTAGAACGACCAAACCACCAATGATGTAGACAAAAACAGGGTTGGAAGATTTTTGAGAATTGTCTACAGGTACATTCGGATTTTCTGGCAAAGCAACAGGAACAACCCCGGAATTTGAATTTACGGCAGAAGGAGCATCTGGAATTTTTTCAAAAGCGCGCATCGCCGCCAAAACGCCCCAAAGGGAATCTCTTTTCTTTACACACTTTTCTTTTAACGCCATATCGTCGCTAGCTTCAAAAGCCGCCATATCCGCTTGGTCTATTTCCGCGCGGATACTCAAATAGCGCACACCATCCAATTCCTTCGAGGATGAACCGGACTTTAGGAAAAAGAAAAGGGCTACGGCGAGCGCTAAAAGAATTACAGGAACGATAATCTTCTTCATACTGTATAAAATTTACAAAAAAAATACAGGAAAATTTTTTGATTCCGTTTAGACAACAAGAGAGTTCCTATGGCGGCCTTCAATTTTTGAAATCAATTGTTACAGAAAGGTCTGTTCATAAGTATTCTCATCCCGGAGGATGAAGCATGCGAATGCGTGCGAACCGACTAAAATGAGGATGCAACCATGCTTGCATACACATAGCCGACCTGCACCGACAAGTGCGCAAGCACAAAAGTGGTGCATCACGGTGGCAATAAGCACTACAAAGCCGGATGTTCCCCGGAGGAAACCGGATCCTGCGCCTAAAAGATGATTTTTTTTAGAAGTACCCTAATAAAAAAGCCCCGCAGATAGCGGGACCTTAAATTTATATGTAAATCCAGTTATTTCTTGTTTTTGAAATTTTCTACAAGCTTGCGGCAATCGTCAAAGAAAGGATTCGAATCATGCGGGCCAGGAGCCGCTTCCGGGTGAAATTGCACGGCAATCATCGGAACCTTCTTGGAACGGAAGCCTTCGATAGATTGATCGTTCAAATTCACGTGCGTCACTTCCAAAATGTCCTTATCGATCGTTTCGGGGAGAACGGCAAAGTTATGATTCTGCGACGTCACCATCACTCGGCCCGTATCTAAAAACTTTACCGGATGATTTCCACCATGATGACCAAACTTGAGGCGTCCCGTCTTTGCCCCAGAAGCGAGTCCCAAAATCTGATGACCGAGGCAGATGCCCATCATTGGAACCTTTCCGAGAATTGCCTTCGCATTGTCCACGGCACCCTTGACACCCGCAGGATCCCCCGGCCCATTTGAAAGAAATACTCCATCCGGTTTCATCGCGAGCACTTCTTTTGCCGAAGTATAAGCCGGGACAACGGTCACTTTGAATCCCTGCAAACGGAGGTTGCGGAGAATGTTGCGCTTGAGACCGAAATCATAGACGACGAGATTCATCGTTGCAGGAGAGAGCATCTCGGGCATTCCATAGCCCATGAGGAATTCATCCGAAAAGACATACTTTTCCTTGCAAGTAACACCCGCCACAGTATCAATTCCATCAAGGCCTGCCCAAGCTTTCGCCTTGGCAACGCCATCTTCCGGCGAAATTTTTCCGGATGTACAAATGAAACCTTTTACAGTTCCTTTTTCGCGAAGGAGGAGCGTCAGCGCACGCGTATCAATGCCCGCGAGAGCCGGAATATTGTAACGAGTAAGCGCTGCGGAAAGTTCTTCGTCAGTGCGCCAGTTGGAAGCTTCATTCACGTGCTGGACTAAAAGGCCTGCAGCATGAAACTTGTCGCTTTCCATATCGATCTTGTTGATGCCGACATTGCCGATTTCCGTTTCAGTGAGAGTCACAAACTGTCCCGAATAGGAAGGATCGGAAAGGATTTCCTGATAACCGGAAAGAGAGGTATTGAAGACGACTTCGCCGAATGAATCGACCGGAGCGCCCATCGAATAACCATAAAAAACGCTACCGTCCGCAAGAGCGAGAAATGCCTTGCGTTCGCGTTCGAGTTTCCATTTTTCTTGTAAAGTCATTTGATGAGTCCTTTCACTTAAACATTCACTTTGGGGCTGTGACGCTGATATTCCTGTATGGAGCAGACTTCCACACCAAATTCACCCCTTCCAAATTCGCCCTTCATATCTTCCAAGCCTTCGATTGTCGCTTCGAGAGCGTCAAGGGTCGTGGTGATAGGAATGCCGCGGAGGATGCAGGTGGAACGGATCTTTGCTTCATCGACAGCGGCCTTTGCTCCTGGAGTCGGAGTATTTACGATCCATGCCAAATCCTTTTCATCGACCAAGTCAAGGACATTCGGGCGGCCTTCCGAAATGCGGAATACACCGTGTGTCTTGATGCCATGGTTGCGAAGTACAGTACTCGTTCCACGGGTTGAGAAGATTTCAAAGCCCATCTTCGCCAAGCGCTGTGCAAAAGGAACGACGGTTTCTTGATCTTCGTCCTTTACACTTAAGAAAATATTTCCCTGCATCGGAATGTAATTACCTGCGCCGACCTGACTCTTGATGTACGCCATCGAGTGGCGGTAATCGAGTCCCATCACTTCGCCAGTAGACTTCATTTCGGGAGAGAGCACGACGTCTACACCAGGGAAGCGCGAGAACGGGAACACGGCTTCCTTCACGGCAAAATACTTTGGGGAGAAAAGCTTCGTATATCCCAAATCCTTGAGTTTCTTGCCCGCCATCACCAATGCAGCAAGCTTTGCAAAAGGAATGCCGGTCGCTTTGGAGACAAACGGAATTGTACGACTTGCGCGAGGATTCACTTCAATGACATAAATGTCGTTACCTTT
This sequence comes from Fibrobacteraceae bacterium, assembly GCA_023231365.1. GTDB lineage: Bacteria > Fibrobacterota > Fibrobacteria > Fibrobacterales > Fibrobacteraceae > Hallerella. The sequence goes on from JALNVO010000017.1 coordinate 11,983, forward strand.
GACTGCAAACTGAACGTTCATCAAGCCAACCACATGGAGTTCCTTGGCAAATGCGATTGCACGTTCGCGGAGCCCCTCTTGAATTTCCTTGGAAAGCGTCGGAGGCGGAATGGTACATGCCGAATCACCGGAATGAATACCGGCAAGTTCAATGTGTTCCATAATACCGCAGAGTTCTGCAAACTCGCCATCGGAAATGCAATCCACATCTACTTCAGTTGCCTGTTCGAGGAAATGATCCACGAGAATCGGACGGTCTGGCGTTACTTCTGTCGCTTCTGCCATATACTTGCGAAGCGAAGCTTCATCATGCACGATCACCATTGCCCGGCCGCCGAGAACAAAGCTCGGACGCACTAACGCAGGGAAGCCGATCCGATGAGCGACAGCCACGGCTTCATCCGCCGTTTGAGCCATGCCGGAAGGAGGCTGGAGAATATGCAATTTGTTCACAATGTCGCCGAAGAGCTTGCGATCTTCTGCAGCATCGATCATCGCGGGAGAGGTACCGATGATATGCACGCCATTTTCTTCAAGTGAGTTGGCGAGATTCAGCGGGGTTTGGCCGCCAAACTGCACAATTGCACCGTCGCATTTTTCATGGCGGTACACGTTGAGCACATCTTCGAGAGTAAGCGGTTCAAAATAAAGCTTATCGGAAGTATCGTAATCCGTTGAAACCGTTTCCGGGTTCGAATTGACCATCACCGTTTCAAAGCCCGCCTTTTGAAGGGCAAAAGAGGCGTGAACGCAACAATAGTCGAATTCAATACCCTGGCCAATGCGGTTGGGACCTCCGCCGAGGATCATGATCTTTTTCTTGTGCGTTTGAAGTTCGCCTGGCTTGAGACCTGTGCCATCATTCAGCTGACCATCTGTCGGATTTTCAAAATGATTGTCATCATCGCGGTACGTCGAGTAGAGGTACGGCGTATAGGACTGAAATTCCGCAGCACAGGTATCCACCTGTGCAAAAGAGGGAACAACGCCAATTTTTTCGCGGGCAGCTCGAACATCAAGTTCCTTGGAATTCAAAATCCAAGCAATCTGGCGGTCGGAAAATCCGAGCACCTTCGCCTGGCGGAAGAGAGCCTTGTCCTTGGCAAGACTTTCAAGAGAAACCGCCTTGCGGATTTCGTCCTCAAAGAGGGCTAGTTCCTGAAGCTCGCGGAGGAACCAGATATCTATCTTGCAAATCTCGTGAATTTTTTCCACGCTCCAGCCGCGGCGGAAAGCTGCCCGGACATAGAAAATCCGGGTTGCGGAAGGGCGGTTGATAAGTTTTTCGAGATCCGCATCCGATGTTTCTTCAAAAGGCTTGTCCTTGCCGTCGGCACCAAAACCAGCGCGTCCCGTTTCCAAAGAGCGCATCGCCTTCTGGAAGGATTGCTTGAACGTGCGGCCAATGCTCATCACTTCGCCCACAGACTTCATCTGCGTACCGAGTTTGGTATCCGCACCCGGGAATTTTTCAAATGCAAAGCGAGGAACCTTGGTAACTATATAGTCAATAGAAGGTTCAAAACAAGCCGGCGTCACCTTAGTGATGTCGTTCAAAATTTCATCCAGTGTATAGCCCACAGCAAGCTTGGCGGCAAACTTTGCGATCGGGAAGCCCGTTGCCTTGGATGCAAGCGCAGAAGACCGGGAAACGCGCGGATTCATTTCGATGACCACTATGCGACCGTTCTTGGGGTTGAGCGCAAATTGCACATTCGATCCACCGGTGTCAATACCTATTTCGCGCATCACGGCAATGGACGCATCGCGGAGGTTCTGGTATTCGCGGTCCGTCAAAGTAAGCGCAGGAGCAATGGTGATGGAATCACCCGTATGCACACCCATCGGGTCGAGGTTTTCGATGGAGCAGACGATCACGCAGTTATCCTTGTGATCGCGCATCACTTCCAATTCAAATTCCTTCCAACCTTCAATAGATTCTTCGATGAGAACCTCCGATGTGGGGCTGTAATAAAGACCGCGCTGGACAATTGTCTTAAATTCTTCTTCATCATGCGCAATACCGCCGCCCGTACCACCAAGAGTAAAGCCCGGGCGAATCACCACGGGCCAACAATTGAGAGTTTTTTGTGCGGCAACGGCTTCTTCCATGGAATGAGCGGAAACGCTTCTCGGCATATCGAGGCCTATGCGGATCATAGCCTCCTTAAAGAGTTCACGGTCTTCTGCTTTATTGATCACTTCCGGGCGGGCACCGATCATCTCCACGTTATAACGCGAAAGTACGCCCTTCTTGTGAAGCTTCATTGCAAGGTTGAGGGCGGTCTGGCCACCGAGGGTCGGGAGAAGCGCATCCGGACGTTCGCGGCGGATAATTTCCGTTAACGCCTGAGCGGTCAATGGTTCAATGTATGTACGGTCGGCAAAATCGGGATCCGTCATAATAGTTGCGGGGTTCGAATTGACGAGAACGACTTCGTAACCTTCTGCTTTCAGCGACTTGCAAGCTTGAACTCCGGAATAGTCGAATTCACAGGCCTGACCTATCACGATCGGTCCGGAACCGATGAGCATTATTTTCTTTAGATCTTCACGTTTTGGCATAACACCTTCGGTTTGGGTAAATCGGCGTAATTTTAGAAATATATTCTTCAAGAAAAAAGGGAAAATTATTAACTTTTCCTTGATTTAAAAAAGGACGACGAACTCCTAAGGGGAATGTTTTTCAAAAATCTATATCTCGCTTGAGAGCAAGCGGAAAAGATAAAAACATCACAAAATAAAATAGTCGGATAGCAAAAAATCAAACTGTTTTTAAAATAGTTTTCATTTTCAAAAAGCAACAAGAGCCCCCTTTCTAAATATTTTTCCCTGTAACCGGAAACATCTTCTGCAAAAACAGCTCCTTCGGACCGGGTCACAAAGAGGAAGAAAAAATTATGCGGGAACGCACAAATTAATTGGAATGCATCGTTAAAAAGATTTCATCCTTGCCGGAATGCAACAAGGGCAAAGGGAGCGACGTCCATACAATTGCCCGCTCCCGCCATTTCCTTTCGCAAAGCAATTTGTAGAGGAACCCTTGAAAAATTTTGCTGAAGGCACAAGAATCCATCGGGACCTCCTTTTACCCATAAAAAAGAGCAAAAAAATTCTACGCACACTCCAATTCACCAAAAATCGTTTCAAACAGGGCATCGAAGTCTATTTTTAGATAAGCCCCAAGCATATTTTCCAATTTTCATCCGTCCTTTTCTTCTAAAAAATTAGATTTATGGTATGAATTGGACTCTTTATATTCTTTGGCTCATTTCTTTCCTCGGCGGGGTTGCTTTCGTTTACCTTATCCCATCGGCATCGCTTGCTCTCGGATTTCGCTTTGCACTCATCGCATTATGGGGCGCAGTCCTAGGCGGAATCCTAAACGTTCTCGCCTCAAAAGGGAACAAGAAAGCAACATCTGAATTTTCTTTTGATGCTGCAATTGCAAAGAAGACTAAATCGGAAACCGAACTCATTCCCATCATCAATGGAATGCAATCCCGAGAGACAAAAGAAATACCCCCTGTGAAAGAGACCATCATCAAACCGCCTGAATTCCCGAATGCCAAGTGGCAGGAATTCAGCCACGGACTCCTCCGCAACCGTCCATTTCCAGAAGTCATCGGAAATTTCAGCAAGCTTCTTCCAGAGATTTTCAAAGGAGCTTCCGGAATCCTTTATATGTATAGCGAGAACCAATCCGAATTGCATCAAATTTTTGCATTCGGACCAAATACTATCGGCGACCCGGTAATTGCGCCTGCGGAATGTGCGAGTTTTGATAGCGGCGAAATTGTCATTGCCAATTATTCTCTCCCGAACTTCATCGGCGGCTGCACACACCTGCATCACAGGCCCAAGGGTTATTCATTCTGTGCCCCAGTGGAAGGCTTGGAAGAACATTTTGGCATTCTCACCATCCAAGTAGATGCCCTCCCGAAAGGAGAAACTGCCGAATCCTGGAAGACAAAGATATCTATTGCAGCGACTACTTTCGGGCTTTTCGTTGCCAACCAGAATTTGCAATTCCGCTTCCAAACCCAGAGTTTGCGGGACACGCTTACCGGACTCGTGAACAAACGCTATATGGAAGAAGCCCTCACCCGAGCCGTGAGCGAAGCAAAGCGCCACAACACACCTATCGGTATGATTATGTTCCACCCCGATATGCTAGAATCGCTTAAAGACGCAAGGGGCCCCCACGTGGCCGAACAAATGCTTTGGGAACTCGCCCAGAGGCTTCCCCGCTATATCCGCTCCGAGGACATTCCTTGCCGCTATACGAACGAAGTGCTTTGTGTGCTTCTCCCCGGAGCAGACCGCTCCATTACGGAACAGCGCGCAGAACAAATCCGGCACGAAATTGAAAATTTGCAAGTCGCCTACGGCAACTCCATTTTGGAAACAACACTGAGCCTTGGCGTCGCTACATTCCCAGATAATGCACAAAACGTAAAAGACCTCATCGCTTGCGCGGAGCAATCGATGTATCAAGCAGAAGCACTAGGTAGAAACCAAGTCTGCGTGTCACAAGTAAAATCCGCAACCTGATCTCCCGACCAAGTAGCTATAAGCCACTTTTCCGCAAAAAGCGGCTTTTCTTTTTTATTCAAGTAATTCTCTTTTCTAGTTCGTCGATAGGATAATGAAAAGATTTTCAATTTGCTATATCTATTTTGTTTCAAAAAACAGAAGAAAGCATTCTTTTCAATTCACGCGCCGTTCCTTGTAAATTTCATCAGCCCAAGGAGACTTTTTATCTCGAAACTGCTAGAAAGCACCCGAAATTGCGCACAGGATCCAGTGCATCTACTGTTCCGATTGCAAGATTCCTCATAGCAATCTCGTCTTTACCTCATTCTTCTGCATCGTCTAACCCAAGGATTACAAAGGAAGATATATGAACATCCATGCAATTCTCTACTCTGCGTTTATTTTATGCACGTCCGCAATAGCAACGCCCAAGAACGTGATACTGATGATCAGCGATGGTTGTGGATACAACCAAATTGAAGCAGCAAATTTGTACCAAACCGGGCGGCGCGTAGCTCAAATTTACGAATCCTTCCCAGTAAAAATTCCAATGAGCACCTGGTCCAAGACCGGGAACAAGTACGACGGCAACAAGGCGGCAAAAGACGCAACTTGGGTAAAGTTCAAGCCCACGGATTCTGCGGCAAGCGCCACGGCATTTGCAACGGGTAAAAAAGCGTATGACTCTTCTATCGGTATGGATATGGACAAGCACCCGATGAAGAACCTTTCCGAAACAGCCCGCAAAGCAGGCAAGTCTGCCGGAGTCGTAACAACGGCTCCTATTTCCCATGCAACGCCTTCCGCATTCGTGGTCCATAACGAGTCGCGAAATAACTACGAAGACATCGCAAATTCCATGATTTTTGATAGCGACGTGCAAGTCATATTCGGAGCAGGGCACCCCTTTTACGATAACGATGGAAAGCAGGTAAAGACGCCTGATTACAAATATATAGGCCAAGCGGCTTTCGATTCCCTCGCGCATGGAGGTGCAAAGAGCAGAGGCGGAACATGGAGCTTTATCGAGACCAAGAGCGCATTCGATTCCCTTGCACAAGGGCGCTCCAAGCTCCCGGAGCGGATTGTGGGAATAGCCCAAGTTTACTACACATTCGAAGAAGCAAGGGGCGGCAAGGATCACGGAAGAGATTCCGTCTATCAAAGTCCCTTCAACGCGAATGTTCCGACGCTTGCAACTCTTGCACAAGGAGCTCTCCGCGTACTTTCTCAAAACGAAAAAGGCTTTTTCTTAATGGTGGAAGGCGGCGCCGTGGATATGGCTGCGCACGATAATTACTTTGCCCGGAGCATTGAAGAAGAATTGGATTTCGACAGGGCTGTGGATTCCGTCGTTACTTGGATTGAAAACCACGGAGGATTTGAAGAAACCCTCCTGATCGTAACCGGAGACCACGAAACCGGATATCTCACAGGTCCCGGTGGCGTAAAAGATTCCGCAGCGATTGATTATAAATTAATCAACAACGGGAAGGGTAATATGCCGGGCTACGCTTGGAACTTGAAAAGTCATTCCAACCAGCTCGTACCTCTCTTTGCCAAAGGGAACAGTTCCGGTAGCATCATCAAGATTGCCGGTACAGATCCTGTCCGCGGGCCCTATACCGATAATGCTATGATCGGTTCCGAACTGCTGAAAATTCTCAGCGCGAAGTAATTCAGAATAAATCAGCGGTCTGCATTTCTATATTTATTTAGTCTTTTTAATAAGAGGTTAATTATGTCATCGCTTAACGAAGCTGCTCTAGCCTACCACGCCAACGGAAAACCCGGAAAGATCGAAATCGTTCCTACGAAACCGCACAGTACGCAGACCGACCTCGGGCTCGCTTACACACCAGGCGTCGCCGCTCCTTGCCTTGAAATTGAAAAGAAAAACGATTCGGCCTACGACTACACCGGAAAAGGCAACTTGGTCGCTGTCATTTCCAACGGCACTGCCGTTCTTGGCTTAGGAGACATAGGAGCCATTGCCGGAAAGCCAGTGATGGAAGGGAAAGCACTCCTCTTCAAAATCTACGCCGGCATTGATGTGTTCGACATCGAAATCAACGAAAAAGATCCGAAAAAAGTGATCGAAATCGTCAAAGGGATCGCCCCCACATTCGGCGGCATCAACTTGGAAGATATCAAAGCTCCGGAATGCTTTGAAATCGAAGATGGGCTCAAGGCCGTTCTCGACATCCCTGTGATGCACGATGACCAGCACGGGACAGCCATCATTTCTTCGGCAGGCCTTTTGAACGCAATTGAAATCGCCGGCAAGGATATTTCAAAAGTGAAAATGGTCGTGAACGGAGCTGGAGCCGCAGCGACCGCATGCACCAAACTTTATATAGCCCTCGGTCTCAAAAAGGAAAATCTTTTGATGGTCGACAGCAAAGGCGTCATCCGCAAAGACCGCAAAGGCCTCTCGCCTGCCAAAGCATTTTTTGCCACCGACCGCACAGATGTCTCCACTCTCGCCGAAGCAATCAAGGGCACCGATATTTTTCTCGGGCTTTCCAAAGGAAACATCCTTACCCGTGATATGGTGCGTTCTATGGCCGACAATCCGATTGTATTTGCACTCGCAAATCCGACTCCGGAAATCTCATACGAAGAGGCCAAGGCTGCCCGGGGCGACTTGATTTTTGCAACGGGCCGTTCCGACTATCCGAACCAAGTTAACAACGTCATCGGCTTTCCCTACATTTTCCGCGGCGCCCTCGACGTCCGCGCTACTTGCATCAACGAAGAGATGAAACTCGCCGCCGTACGGGCCATTGCAGCTCTTGCTCATAAGCCCGTACCCGACGTTGTGAACATCGCTTACAACGCAGAGCGGTTCACCTTTGGCAAAGATTACATCATTCCGAAGCCGCTCGACCCGCGCCTCCTTACGGAAGTTTCCATCGCAGTCGCCAAGGCAGCTATGGAAAGCGGAGTCGCCCGCAAGCCCATTGCGGATTGGGATGCTTACTACGACAAGCTCCGCGACATGATGGGCTACGACAATAAGCTGATGCGCGGATTCACCGATATGGCGAGATCCAACCCGAAGCGCGTGGTATTCGCCGATGGCGACAATTTGAACATGCTCAAGGCCGCCGTGCAGGCGAAAGTCGAAGGAGTCGCATTTCCCATTCTCCTCGGCAACCCGGACAGAATCAAACTGATGGCGCAAGCGGAATCTTTCGACCTTGCCGGTATCCAGATCATCAATCCGAGAAGCGCGGAAGAATTTGACCGCCGCCGCAAATTCGCACAAATTTATTCCAGTGAGAATGGCCGTCAAGGGGTGACCTTCGAGGAAGCCCGCGACGAAATGTTCGATCGCCCGCACTTTGGTATGATGATGCTAAAAACCGGAGATGCGGACGCATTCATCACGGGAA
>JALNVO010000018.1 GCA_023231365.1 Fibrobacteraceae bacterium
GCCGATGGTACCTGGCCTACGGGCCCGGGAGAGTAGGTAGCCGCCGGATCCTCGGGCCCCTGCAGCGTTCCGCTGCGGGGGCCCTCTTTTGTTTTTAAATCCCGCCGCACAACATGAAATTGCCTTTCCTTCCATCATTTGCTTTCAAGCCGGACGGCATTCATAATTGGAATACCGACTTTTTCTCTCTTTTTTCTATTTATTTTCCTAACGCCTTATGAGGATAAAGTCGTCTATAAGGTGCGAAATTTATGTTGCTTCTTGGAGCTGGATGATTCCGGTTCATTGAAATATTCGTTAATCCCTATGGATTCTATTTTCCGCTGTTTTCTATGGTTTTGATTTCTCTGATGCCGCTCCATCCGTGTTTTGTTTTTGATTTGATTCTCCGCAGCTTGGAATGGGTTGCTTTATGGGATCTTTACTCTAATGTTATGATTTTGTTTTGCTCGTCGTCACGCAGCCTCAAAAGATTTTCACAAATGCAAATATTTTGGGAAAATAGTTTTATCTTTTTCCTATATGAACCGGTTAAAATTATCTCTTCTATTATATGTAAAAGAACCTTTTTCGAAAGACGAACATATCTTTGATGAGAATTATCGTCTTTTGGCAGTGGAAATAAAAAAATTCTTAGAAACAAGTAAAGTCAGGCTTTCTTTATTTTTACCCGGTCATATTATAGAAGCTTGGGCTAAGCATTGCATCAATGAACTTATTTGGATGCGCGGAGCCATACGTGAGGGCCGCTTGGAAATTGTGGGTGGCGGCTTTTACGATCCGATGCTACCTCTTTTTCCTACACGTTTGCAAGAATTGCAACTTCAAAAACATTTTTCTGTAGTTGAAAAAATATTCCAGGCAGAACCTTCCGGCTATTTTAATTCTTCAATGGCTTGGGAGATCGGTATGACGGAAACTTTAGCTAAGCAAGGATTCAACTATGCCTTAGTTTCAGAAGACAGTTTGCAAGAATCTTTAGGGAGGTCTACCCGCGTTGTCGGTTGGTTTACAACAGAAGATCGTGGTGCGGTTATTCGGCTTTTACCGGTTGCCCAAGATTTGAGTCTTGCCTTAGTTCAGGATTATTCGTCTCTTTCTCTTAAAGTCGCATCTTTGCCTGAGAATGAGAAAATTTGGGTTGCTGCTATATCTGTTAATTTGAACAGACCTGAAAATCTTCATTCTTTCTTTGAAAAACTTGCTCTGAATTTGATAGAATCCGATTTCCAGCTTTGGACTCTTTCCCATATTTTTGAACAGCAGATGTCAGATGGCAGGGTCAATTTGTTGAGTTCTGTTGGTACGGATTTGGGACTTCCCACTGGATCCCACAGTTGCAGAGAATTGCTTATTCGCCGACCAGAATCCAATTTTATGCATAAATCGCTCTTAGCAGCGAATCGGCATGCATCTTCGCTATTGCGAGGATCAGATCTTTCAAGCATTCAAAATCAGTTACTTCCTGTAATGGCCCCTGTATACTATGCGGATCTTTATGAAGATCAAGGCGTTCGCAGTCCTGTCGTCCGCTGGAAAGGCAGCCGTTCTATTATTTCTGTAGAAGATAAGATTGCGAAAATGGCTGACTTCAGAGGCCGCAGTGTTGAAGTCACCGATTTTTTAATGGAAGGTTATCGCCAGATTTTGGTTAATAACTCCAAAATGGGATTTCTTTTGGAACAAAATAACGGAGCATCTCTCAGGTCATTGATCTACAAGCCTTCTTTGGTTAATATGGTCAGCGCCTTTCGACAAAATGGAGATGTTCCTGTCGCATTTTTTGATCATTTATTGGATCCGTCCTTGCATGAGATAAAGCAGATAGAGGCTGCTTTGGACGATGGCGCGGGCTCATTAAAGGCTCCTTATGATTATCAAATTGAACGCGCGGAAAAGCATGTTGATGTGATGCTACGCTCTGAACAAATTGCCAATGTTTCTTCTAAAAAACATGTTTTCCACATTGATAAACGTTTTGCTCTGCCTTGGAATGATTCTTCTTTAAATGTTTCCTATGTCCTTTCTAATACGACTTTTTCAGAGTTTGAAGGTTATTTTGGAACGGAATTAAATTTGGGTGCCAGAAATTTTGATGGGAGAAGTTACTCCTTAAAAATTAACGGGTCGAAAATTCCGTTGAGGTCTGCACTTCCTTTGCTTTATCCCGACGTGTCTTTAATGGAATTTAAGGATGGTCTTCTTTCTTATGCTTTCCGGTTTACATTCTCAAAGCCCGCAAAAGTTGCTTTAAGTCTCATTTTGGGGTCTGATAGGTCTGCGGCTCCTACTTTGGTGCAAGGAATCCGTCTTTTCTTCTTTTGGAATTTGACAATGAAAAGTCAAGCTTCGGAGACATATAAAATCCAGATGGACCTTTCTCGCCGGGGATTCTTTTTATGAAGGCAGATCTTATTGATTTGTTCGTAGAAGAATCAGGCGATGAAGTTTATATTCGCTTAAAGGGAACTTTTGGTTTTACTCAGCTTGCTCCAGTCCGTGAAAAAATTGAAATGCTTTTGAGCGGCCCTGGGAAAATTTGGTTCTTGGATGTAGACAAGGCAAGGTTTACAATCCAAGAATATCTGCCGATGTTTCTCGATTTCTTGGAAAAGATTAAACAAAAAGAAGGCTTGTTCGTTTTGCTTTTTAAAGGAGATTCAAATAAACGATTTTTTAATCCTTATTCGCATATTTTTGAAATTCATCCGAGCCGGGCGGCTTATCGGAAAACAGGATTTTTCAAAATTCTCAAGAAAGTGGGGGCGACTTATAGTAAACAAACGGGTCTCCGGTTGAGTCCTGGGATTGCTGTTTTTTTGTTGATTATTCTTTTGGGCTGGTTTGCTACATTGTTTGCTATCATACAGAATCAAGCTACTGAGATACAAGAACGCGATGCCAGTGTCATGGAAATGGAAACGCAGAGACATCGTTTGCAAAGCGAATTGGAAGATTTACAAGCAATGGTTGGACCGTTAAGACATCTGGGGCTGATCGTTGATTCCAATTCGGTTTCTTTGAATAGCAAAGTTAACAATTGGACAAATTATCTCGATATGTTGGAGCGTGAGCGGCGTGCGAAGTAAGTTTACACTGTCTTCCCTTTCTTCGGGGGCAATTCTTGCTCTTGCTTTGCTTTTGTTGAGTGTCTTTATCGGTTTTTGGATATATGAATCATCCGAGTTGCGTACTTTATCATTAAAAGAAGAAAAGTTGCAACATGAAGTTGTCTTGTTGGATCGTTATGTCCGCTGGACGAAAGATTATTGCCGGATTTATCAAGCGCTTGATTTTTTGGCGGGTAATAAAATGTCTGCGCGCAAACGATCTGTTTTGGCGGACAATATATGGATGATTTCCCGCAATTACAATTATGACCCTCTGCTGATTCTTGCTATTGTGATGCAGGAAAGTCGTGGAAATCCGAATGCAAGAGGGCGAAATCGCCAGGGGGAGGCGTCTGGAGCTTACGGATTGATGCAGCTTAAGCTTGGTACAGCTCAATCGCTGGGCAGAAAGTTTGGAATGAAAATCAATACAGAAGAAGACCTTCTGTATCCAGAAGTGAGTATTGCCATCGGAAGTGCATATCTTATGCGTCTTCTGGGACGGTATGGAGATTTAAAAAAAGCGATTATTGCTTATAATTTGGGAACAGGAGCTGTCGATTCCAAGTTGAAGCAAAAAGAACCGATACCGACGTTTTACTATGAAGGCGTGCTTGCCAAATATCGGAAATTAAGCCAAGAGATTGAGAAACGTATGGGCGGATCGTCGGGCGTTTTCTAAATTTTTCGGGATGCTTTTCAGAATACTGCCTTTATTGCTGGTCGTCTTTGTTTCCGCTACGGAATTCCGTTACGATTGTGCCGGCTTTGTTGAAAAAGGGCTTTCCAGGGATCCAATGCTCGCAGAAACCCGATTTTCTACACAAGCAAAGAAGGATAAAATCAGCGCAATAAAAGCTTCGGCAGTCTTGTCTAAGTTTGAAGCATCTATGCTGGTGGGGCCTGCTCCAGGTTTGAAAGAAACGGTTGATGTTTGGGGCGATACTGTTGATACTTGGGATTTTACGAAGATGGGTCCTTTTTTTGGTACGGAGATAAAAGCGGTCCAGCCTTTGAATTATGGGCAATACGTGGTAGGAAAGAAGGCCGCGGAAGCGGATCTTCGTCAGCAGGAAATGAATGTTGTCGGAGAAGAACATTCCAAATCGGTGGAGCTGCAGACCTATTATTATAATTACTTGCTCGCCTTGGAGATGATACGGCTTGCTTCGGATGCTGAAAAGCAATTGAATAATGCGAGTGATAAAATAGAAGATGCTTTAGATAATGATGATCAAAAAGTTTCGCAGATGGATCTTTTGGAATTGAAGGCGGGACGTCATTCTGTTGATGAGGGTGTTATTGATGCTAAGAATGGGCTTTTGCGGGTAAAGCTCGCCATCCAATTTGTATTGAATTTGGATTCTTCGGATTCCTTTTTGCCCTTGGATACAGTACTTGCTGAACGGGATGAATATTTTCCTTCCCTTGAAGAGGCAAAACAGACGGCAATTGTCCATCATCCGGATTTGAAGCGCCTTTCTGCCGGACTTTCGGCTAGGCAATACCAAGTGGAGCTCGCAGAGGCTAAACTTGGCCCGCAGTTTTTCTTGATGGGTGAATTTACATATGTCAAATCTTGGGCGGGAAACCGCCAGGCGATACAGAAGGATGCCTTTGCTCAAGACGCCGTCAATAAGATTTCGGGCACGGTCGGTTTTGGAATGAAGTACAACTTGAATTTTTGGAACAGTTGGGAGGCGTATAGTTCTGCCCGGACGGAGTTGCGCAGTTTAAAATTAAAAAATCAATATGCTCAAAATGGAACGCTTTTGAAGCTTGAAGATCAGTATGTTCAAGTGACAGGGATGAAAGATAAATTGGAAAGTTTGCGTTCCAGTTTGCGGGCGAGCGAGGCTATTTTGAAAGGTGCGGCGATTCAATATGATTTGGATCCGTCATCCAATACGAAATCTTTGGTTTCTGCCTATAAGCAGAATTTAGAGTTAAAGAAAGACTACTACTATGCCGTTTGCAAGTATAACATTGCTTTTGCTGAACTAATCAATAAAATGGGACTTTCCCTTTCAGAGTATCACCAAATTTTCCCGAGGAAATAAAATGAAAATCAAACTTTTCGTTTCTTTAATCGCTTTTATCTGTGTCGCTTCTTTTGCCGTAGAAGCACCAGTCCAAATCATTGCAAAAAATGACAAGGAACTCCAAACTCTTCTCAAGAAGAAAAATTTAACCAATAAGGAAAAAGAGCGGATCAAGGGCCTTTTGAGCGATGTGTTCGATTTTAAATTATTGGCCGAGAAATCCTTGCCTACGGCGACGTGGTCCGCTTTGGATGAGAAGACAAAGTCTACGTTCGTTTCGGAATTTCAGAGAATGGTTCGCAATTCAAGCGCCAAGAAGTTAGAGATGTATCGTACGGATAGCACCCGTTATGATGCGGTCAAGATGACCAAGAATAATACGGAAGCTCGTGTTACGGCTCACCTTTGGTACAAAGGAAAGGAATCCGTTTTGGAATACCGTATGACATTTGTCGATGGGAGTTGGATGGCTTGGGATTTGATCATCGACGATCTTTCTACAGCCCGCAATTACAAGGAACAGTTTGGCAAAATTCTTGAAACGAAAACAATCAATGATCTGATTGACATTATTCGCAAGAAGGCGGATTCCTCTGAAGAATGATTTTTGAAATACTAATTTTTCTTGTTGTCTTGCTTGTCGGCGGCCTTTTACTGTTCCCGGTAAAAGTTCGCTTTTTGTTTAAGGGTATAGAAAAAGGAAGCCGTTTTGAAATCCGCATATTCAAGAAGAAAATTTTTAGTTCGGATGACTTAAATGAAGTTAACGGGGAAGCTGCTGAAAAATCTCGTTCAGAAGGAATGAATGCCAATGAGGATAATTCCGATGAAAAAGAGGAAAACTTTGAGAATGAAGCAGAGGCGAGTTCGGAAAATTTAGAGAAAAGAGAAGAAACTTCTTCAAGTGAAGAAGCCTCTATAGTTAGAGAAGATTCTTCTGTTGAAGAGAAATCCGCGTCCCCTGAATCTTCGGTGAAGGGCGAGAAACCTGAAGCGGGTGCGATCTCATCAGACAAAGAATTTCTGATGATGATGATCGAGCCTCATTTTGATGGGTATGTTTTGAAAAAAGGTCTTAAGCTTTTCCGTCAATTCTTTAAAATTTTTCATTGCAAGTTTGAAAAGACTGTAGTAGAGGGCATCCGTTTGGAGTATAATGAAATGGGCATCGCGACTGGGATGACGGGAATGCTTGCAGGAATGTTTCCGCTTTTTGAAAATTGGGAATGGCGTATGGATTGGTGCCATAACAAGGTTCCTAAAATTGAAGGCACTTTTGTCGCGTCGTTTTCTTTATTGAGAATTCTTTCCTTTGCAACTTTCACTTTATTTTATGCGTTGTCCGCGTTTCGCATTTACCGAAAGAACAAAAAGCGTTTTAAGGGAAATCCGTCCGCATTTCACCTTGTGTTCTGGCGGCGTTGGACTGTGAATTTTTTAGCATCGGGGAAATAACATGCAAGTATTGACTGTTGAACGGCTTTTGGCAAACTTGGGTTATGGTTCTCGCAAGGAATGTAGGGCTTTGGTCCGTATGGGTTTTGTTGACATCGGCGGGCGTTCCGTTGAAGATCCTTTTGAAAAATTGCCTGCTTTGCCAGAGACTATTTCGGTAAACGGCGAAGTCGTTCCTACATTTGATGCTTTGTATATAATGATGAATAAACCATGCGGTTTGGAATGCAGTCACAATCCGCAAAGCCACGATTCCGTCTTTTCCAGATTTTCAGAGCGCTTTTTAAATATGGGACTCAATTGCGTGGGTCGTTTGGATGCAGATTCTAGCGGGCTTCTTTTGTTTTCAAACCAAGGCGACTTTATTCACAAAGTGGAGAGCCCTAAGAAAGGGATGCTCAAAAAATATGTGGCAAATCTCGCCCGCCCGATAGATGCTTTGCAATTGGAAGCGTTGAAGACGGGAGTCCTTCTTCACGGAGAAAATAAAATGGTTTCCGCAAAGGAAGTCAAGGTCCTTTCGGAAAAGGAGGTGGAAATTTCTATTGGGGAAGGAATCTACCACGAAGTGCGGCGCATGTTTGCTGCCGTCGGGAATCATGTCGATTCGCTGCGGCGGATAGCGATTGGAAATATAAAATTGGATGCAGGACTAGGCCCGGGGGATTGGCGATTCCTCGGTAAAGAGGAAATTGCTTCGTTCATTTAACGAGATGAATTGAATTTTCTTTACTCGTTTGCTTTTCGATAGCAGTAGTTGCAATAGCAGCTTTAACTTCTGAAGAAAACTTAAAGGCGGGTATTGTGCGCTTTTGAAGAAGAACTTCTTCGCCTGTTCTCGGATTGCGAGCCGGGCGCGCTTTGCGCTCTTTGCAAATAAACGTACCGAATCCGCGGATTTCAATTGAACGCCTATCGGCCAAGGATTCACCGACAAGTCCCAAAAGTTGTTCAACGACAATTTTGATTTCGCTCCGGATGATTCCTGTAGAGCAAGCGACTTCTTGGATTAAATCTTGTTTTGTCTTATTTGGCACATTCAAAATATAAGAACTTGTGCCGAAAAATCTACTTTTGTCTCGCTCTTTTTTCATTTTTTCTATTGAATTTTTTGGATTAATCCGTGGATAGAAGTGCATAAATGTTGAAAAGATCTTTCCGGTTTGGAAATTTAGATGTTTCTCCTTGTACGGTCCTCTCTCCGATGGCCGGAGTGACGGATGCGCCTTTCCGTAGACTCTGCCGTGTCCTTGCCGCTGATAGGATTGGCCTTCTCGTATCCGAATTCGTCTCTACGGATGGAACGTCCCCTTTTGTGCTGAAGAATAGGAAGCAGCTCCGTTTTTATCCAGAAGAACGCCCTTTTGGTATTCAGATTTTTGGGCGTACTCCTGAGCGCATGGCTTATGCGGCAGAGCTTTTGGAGACGTTGTCGCCTGATTACATAGAAGTGAATGCCGGTTGTCCTGTTCCGAAGGTTGCAGACAAGGGCGGCGGAGCCGGGCTTTTGAAGGATTTGCCCCGCTTGCAGAAAATTCTTTCAGAAGTCAAGAAAAATATAAAAGTCCCGATGACTCTTAAATGCCGCATAGGCTGGGACGAGAATTCCTTGAATGCCTTGGAGATTTTGCGTATTGCGGAGGGCGAGGGCGTGGATATGCTTACTGTGCATGGGCGGACTCGCGTTCAAGGTTATAATGGCTTTGCGGATTGGGATAAGATCGGCGAGGTCGCTTCCGCGGCACATATTCCTGTAGTGGGAAATGGTGACGTGTCTAGCGTGAAGGTGGCTTTGGAACGCCTTGAAAAATATGATGTCGCAGGCGTGAGCATAGGACGTGGTGCGATGCACAATCCGTGGCTCTTTGGCGAAGTCGCCGATGCTTTGGAAGGAACCGGTGTAAGGACAATTTCTGTCACTGAAGTCTGTTCCATTTTTAAAATTTATTACAGTTTTATGATGGAGGAAGGGACCTCTTCCGAATTCGGCTCGCTGGGGCGTTTGAAACAGCTGGCGGCACGCCTTTGCAAGGGATTCGAACCGGAAACTCTCGAATTCCGGCAGAAGGTGCTCGTGAGCCAAAGTCCGGAAGAACTCTTCGACCGAGCCGCCGCTTTTGTGGAATTTGCACAAAGTAACGGAATTTCTTTTGCTCCGGAACGCTTGGTGAATTTGAACGGCAAAAAGGACGATATGATTTCGTTCGATCGCCAATTCAAGAAGTAGGCGGAATTCTAAAGGGAATTCTCGCGGATGAATTTTCGCCAATCTCCGTATTCGGAAATGTCCTTGCCGAGCCTCGCCGTGATCGATTCTCCCAGAAAGCCGCAGACTTCCCGTCCGTCTTTTAGCTTGATTTTCCCAATGCCGAGCGGCGCGGGAATTTTGGATACGAATTCGCCGAATTCCGAGGGCGAGAGGGCGTAAAGTTCTACGTAGAAGGATTTGCCGTCTTGCGGGACACGGACGAGCGCCGGCTTGGGCAATTCTCCGGAGAGCGCGAACATCGCGTATTCCGCCGCTGTCGAGGCTTTGCCCAGAAAATCCGCAGATTCCAATTGTTCGTGCAACGGTTCTCCGCGCAAGTGCGCTCCGCAGACGGCGAGCGTAATCTTGGCGGCGAGATATGGGGTGATTTGTCCGGCAGCTTCGAAAAGTTTTTGCTCGCTGAACGCGCGGCTGACGAGGGTGATGCCGAACGGCAACTTTCCCGAGAAGCCTGCGGGAATGGCGAGCGCGGCATAGTTCAGCAGATTCATGTAGTTTGTGTAGTAACCGAGATTCGAATTGAGCTTGATAGGATCCGCTTCGACGTCTTCGGTCTTGTAGCAAGTGCCTGCGGTCGGTGTCAGCAAAAAATCGACTTGAGATATCTCCGCGTCGGCGAGTTTCTTGTAGTGGCGCAGGGAATGGAATGCTTCGAATATTTGGGCGGGATGCGGTGTGACTTTTGGGAGGATGATCGCCTTTATCACGGGATGGATCTGGTCCGGGTGCGTTTCGATGAATTTTCCCACGGCGGCATAGCGTTCGAAAACCCAAGCGCCTTCGTAGAGAAGTTTCGCGGCTTCGAGAAACGGGGCGTAATGAATCCGCTTGGGCGTTCCGCCTGCCTGGATAGCGGCGGAAACCGCCTTTTCGAAAGTTTCCCGGTACCCCTCGTTTCCAAAAAATTGAAGCTCGGATTCTTCGGGAATGCCGAATGTCCAGCGGGAGGGAAGATGCTCAGGGACAAGGGGTGCCTCGCGGGAATAATCGTCTTCGGGATCGGGGCCTTTTGTAATTTTGAGAATGCGCGAAGCGTCGCTTAAGTTGTTTGCAAAAATGGATATGCAATCGAGACTTCTGCAGGCGGGGACGACTCCGCGGGAACTGACGAGTCCGCAGGTGGGCTTGACGCCGACGAGATTGTTGAATGCCGCGGGGACGCGGCCCGAACCCGCAGTATCCGTGCCTAACGAAAAGGAGCAGAGGCCGTAGGCGACCGCCGCGGCGGAACCGCTGCTGGAACCTCCCGAAATGTATTCGGGGGCGTAGCGATTCGGAATGTTGCCGTAGGGACTCCGGACGCCGACAAGTCCCGTGGCGAATTGATCCATGTTCGTCTTGCCGAGGGGAATGGCTCCGGCGTCGATGAGCTTTTGGACGGCGAATGCGGAACGGCCCGGCTTGTAGGCGTAAGCGGGGCACCCGGCGGTCGTTTCCGTTTCTTCGCAGTCGATATTGTCCTTGATCGCGAAGGGAATCCCGTAAAGAGGCAATTCGTCAAGGTTGGATTTTTCCAGACGTTTTAGAATCTTTTCAAGAAAGGCGTCCGGAACTTTTGAAATCCAGATGGCGGACGGGGTGCGTTCCGCTTTCGCTTGCAGATTTCTAATGACTTTTGCCGGAGTCGTTTTTCCGTTCCGGTAGGCGTTTAGCAGCTTTGAAATTTCGAGTTCCATAGGAATCCTCTTTCTGAAAGAATCTTTATAAAAATAATTTATAAAGTAGTTTTCAATGATGAAAAATCCAAGAATCCATCAAAGAATGATCCGTCAAAATTGTCGTCGGTCTAGATGAAATTCGGCAAATGTGTTGAAAAATCAAGTCTGTATTAAATGGTCCGAAGAAATTTGCGAAAGTCCCGCGAAGTATTCTTCTTGCGGATCAGACTTGAATAGGAGTTTCGGAATCTGTGTGCGTCGTAGGGCTTTCTTTAGCATTCCCGCCAAATTCCGCTTTTCCAGTTCTTTGGATAGGCTTCCTGTAAAAAGGATAACGGCCGGATCGAGGAATACGATTGTGGAGAGGACGACTTGCAAAACGCTGGGAATCGCCAGATCCGCGCGGGAAAATACCCGGCACTGATCCCGTTTGGAAAAAGAAAAGGGAAAATGGGAAAATTCCCCAGCGAGGCTTGTGCTGCCGCGTAGAATATTGCCGTCCACCAGGAATCCTCCGGCGGGCGGATTTCCTTTCGGAAAAAAGAGAATGGCGATGTTTCGTTCCCCGCGATTCTTTTGGGAGTATCCCAGGGCGATGGAATTCATGTCGTTTTCGAGAAATACGGGAATATTCAACGAGTTCGATAATTTATCTGCTAGATGGATCCCGTCAAGCGCGGGGTAGTCGCAAAATTCTACGATGCCGTCGTGAACGCAACCTTGAATGCCGACGGTCGCGAGGCGAATCTCGGGATGGTTTTCTACGATCCGTTGCGATACTTTCTGGATGCTTTCAGCAGAAATGCGAAGCTTCTCTTCTCCCTTTTCCCGGATGGCGCCCGTGACGTCGGAGACCTGGTAACGGATGCATTCAATGCCGCTTTCGAAAATGGCGTATAGGCAGAGAAAGACGGAATGGTCGGCGTTGTAGCGGTAGCTACGCGCGGGGCGCCCTCCGTTAGATGAACGGAAATCTTCTTCGAGCGCTTCGCCTTGGGCGACGAGTTCGTTCAGGATGTTGCCGCAGGTCGCGACGGTGAGATCCGTTTGCTTGGCGATTTCCGGCTTGGTTGCGGATCCGAGGGATAGGAGCGCTCGTTTGATTTTTTGGATATTTTGCCGCTTGATGTCGGCAACGGTAGTCTTTTGTTGCATCATGCAAAAAAGATATTATTAATTTGTGATTTTTTGCGAGACAGGGAAAAATTTTCTTCGACAAATTTGAAATGGAAATCCTACAAAATTAGCTCTACTTTATAAAAATACTTTATAAAGTGGTTGGATAATCTTTTTTCAAATAGTAAAATTTGGCGAAATCTTTTTGAAATCGGCGAATCTTCTGCATTTGGCATTGCTTTTGCTTGATTCCCGGCAGACAACCATTTCAAAGAGGTCAATATGAAAAAAATGTCTCGAATCCTCGTCGCAGCTTCGTTTGCCGTTGCGGCGTCCCTCTATGCGGAAAAACCGCTGCTCAAGATCGGTTATAGCGATTGGCCCGGCTGGACTGCTTGGGAAATCGCAGACAAGAAGGGATTCTTCAAGAAACACGACGTCAATGTGAAACTCGAATGGTTCGAATACGGTCCTTCGATGGATGCGTTCGCAGCCAAGAAAATCGACGCGGTCGGTGTCGCGAACGGCGATGCGATGGTGCTGAATGCGACGGGTGCACGCAACGTAACGATCCTGATCAATGATTACAGCAATGGAAATGACAAAATTGTGGGCGCTCCCGGCATCAAGTCGATTAAGGATCTGAAAGGCAAGAAGGTCGGCGTGGAAATCGGTTGCCTTTCGCATGCGCTCCTGATCGATGCGCTGAAGCGGAACGGTCTCAAGGAATCCGATGTGACGCTGGTGAACATGCCGACCCATCAAGCGGTGCAAACGCTGGAAAGCGGCGAGGTTTCCGCGGTCGTCGCCTGGGTCCCGCATTCCGTAAATGCGCTCGAGGTCGTCAAGGGTTCAAAGCAAATCTTTTCCAGTGCGGACGAACCGGGGATCATCTACGATGTGCTCGTCGTTTCGCAAGAGAGTCTGATGAAGAATAAGGCGGAATGGAAAAAGGTAGTCGCCGCCTGGTATGACGTTATCGACTTCCTGATGGATCCGAAGAATAAGGACGAAGCCGTAAAGATCCTGGCGGCTCGCGTGGGAATTTCCGAGAAGAAATACGCAGAATTTATCGGCGGTACGAAATTCTTGACTGCGGAAGAGGCGTTGGCCTTTTTCAAAAAAAGCGCCGGTTTTGGTTCGATCTACGGTTCGTCTCACAATATCGATGACTTTTTCGTGAAGAACAAGGTTTATGACGCCCATGTCGATGTGGACCGCTACATAATGCCTTCCTTTACGAAAGAGTTTATCAATGGGAAAAAATAAATACAAATGAACTCCTTTGGAAAGCAGAAAATGATCTACCCCATCGGCATACGAAAGAATGTGGGTCGCAAAGGCTCTACGGTCTTGGCGATACTCTCCTTCCTGATTCCGCTTGGGATTTGGTGCGCGGTGAGTTACGTTCCGTGCATTTATCATCCGCAAGTCGAGGTAACGGATGCGGGGGGAAGCCTATTTTGCGTTCCTGGAGACAAAATTTCGAAAGAGAATTTTGCGGAAGAGAATGCGAATCTGTTAAAGGCCGGAGAAGAGCCGATGGTAGGACGCAGGGTGAATCCCGCCTACTTGCCGGCT
The DNA here is from genome assembly GCA_023231365.1 of Fibrobacteraceae bacterium. Taxonomy (GTDB): domain Bacteria; phylum Fibrobacterota; class Fibrobacteria; order Fibrobacterales; family Fibrobacteraceae; genus Hallerella. The sequence continues at coordinate 13,232 of JALNVO010000018.1, forward strand.
CCGCACGAAGTGGCAAATGCGCTTGTAACGGCTTTTATGACCGCGCCGAATCGCGATGGCGATGTCTGGTTTTATGAAAGCATTCTGCATTCGATCAAGATCGTTTTTCTCGCGTTTTTTCTTTCGAGTCTTGTCGGCGTTCCTCTCGGCGTTCTCGGCGGATCGATTCCGTTTTTCGAGAAATTGACTGGACCGTTCATCGAATTTTTCCGCTATTTTCCGGCTCCTGTTTTTGGGGCGCTCGCCGTGGCGATTCTCGGTATCAATGACGCACCGAAGGTGGCGATTATCATCATAGGGACGTTCTTTCAACAAGTCCCGATGATTACGGCGACGACACGCCGCGCGGACGATGCCTTGATCGAAGCTTCGCGGACGTTGGGCGCTTCGCCTTTGCGGGTGCTGCTGAAGGTCATCTTGCCGGAAATCGCGCCGCGGCTTTACAAGGATATGCGGATTTTGCTCGGATGGGCGTGGACTTATCTGATTGTCGCCGAAGTGGTCGGGACGAGTTCCGGCATCACCTGGTTCATCAATCAGCAGGCGAAATACCGCAATTTCGACAATGTGTATGCGGCGATCATCATCTTGGGAATTATCGGACTTTCGTGCGATCTGATTCTCGCGGCGATCGGCAAACAACTCTTTGCCTGGGAAAACGGTCGGGTAGGATTCTTTGAAAAAATCTGCCGCGAATTATTCGGACCGATGAACTATGTGTTTTCGTTCCGCTTGACTCCGGCGGAAAAAGCCTTGAAGGAAGCGAATCATGGAAAACTCTGAGTGCATTCTGGAAGCGCGTGATATCGTCAAGGATTTCGCGGAATCGGTTGGCGAGAGCCGCCGGGTGCTGGACGGAATTTCGTTCCAGGTCCGTCCGCGGGAATTTCTTTCGATTATCGGGCCTTCGGGGTGCGGAAAATCGACGCTGATCCGGATTGCCGCCGGGCTTGAAACGGCGACGTCCGGCGAGTTTCTGCTGGACGGAAAACTTGTCCGCGGGACCGATGCGGAACGCGGCATGGTGTTCCAGAAGTACACGCTGTTCCCCTGGCTTTCGGTCAAGAAGAACGTGATGTTCGGACTGGAATCTTCCGGGCGAGGCGATGACGAGGCGGAGGAAATCGCTTTGCAGTGGCTGCAAATTGTGGGACTCGAAAAGTACGCGGACTATTATCCGAAGCAGCTTTCGGGCGGTATGCAGCAGCGCGTCGCGATCGCCCGTGCGCTTGCTCCGCAACCGCGGATTCTTTTGATGGATGAACCGTTCGGCGCGCTGGATGCGCAGACCCGCTCGCAGATGCAGCGCTACCTGCTCGAAGTGTGGAAGAATATCGACATCACGATTCTGTTCGTGACGCACGATTTGGATGAAGCAGTGTTCCTTTCGGATCGCATCTTGACGCTTCAGGCGAATCCGGGGAAGGTCCGCGAAATGGTGAATGTCCGCGTTCCGCGTCCGAGAAATCCGGAGAGCTTATTCCTTCCCGAGTTCATTTCGACGCGCAGGCATATTGAGGAATTGATCCATCCGAAAGCGGAAGATTCCGGGGATGAAACTTTCAACATCGTCAACATGGTCGGCAAGAAGTAGCCGAAAACTTTTTCAACGAGGACACAACTATGAAGAACGAAAAGATTCTTTGCGAACAAATGATCACCGGCGGCTGGAACTATTCCCGCATCGTGAAACGCGGACAGGCTTTGCGCTTGACGGACGTGGATGGCGGCGGAAATGCTTCCGCGATGCTTTTCAATGCGAAGAATTTTACGGAACGCTTTAACTTGGGCGATACGCTCAAAATTCAGCATATCTGCCGGATCGCGAAGAATAATTGTCTGTATTCCGATATGGGTCGCATTCTGATGAGCGTGACGGAAGATTCCTGCGGCTGGCACGATCCGCTTTGCGGCTGCACGCACGCTGACTTGATTCGGGAACGATTCGGCGTCAAGGATTATCAGGAGGCGCATAACGATTTCTATCGGAACGGTTATGATTCGCTGCTGGTGGAAATGGGAAAGTACGGTATGACCAAGCGCGATTTTACGGAACTCGTCAACTTCTTTTCCAAGGTCGTCGTTTCGTCGAACGGCAAGATGACTTTCGTTTCCGGTAATTCGAAGGCGGGCGATTTCGTGACGCTCCGCTCCGAAATGGATACGCTCGTCGTTCTCGATACGGGAATGCACCCGCTGAATCCGGCAACGGAATATTCGAGGAAACCGATTCTCGCGCAGCTGCTTTCGTGCGAACTTTCGACGGCGGAAGATCCCTGCTTTACGGGATGCCCGGAAAACGGACGCGGATTCATCAATACGGCGAACTACAATTTGTGAGGCGACGATGCAAACGAAATATGTGGAAAGTTCCTTGTCGGAAGAAAATGCGGTCTATTCGGAAATGGTCAAGGCTGGCGACGGATTCCTGCATCTGGTGAAGAAAGGGCAGACAGTCCGGATCGTGGATGTCGGCGGAAACCAGTCCGCGGATACGCTGTTCTTTAATGCTGACGAAATCGCGGAACGGTACAGCGTGCAGCAGACCGTGACGAACCAGGGAAACGTGCTGATCGGCACAGGGACGAAACTGTATTCGAACGATAACCGCATCATGCTCACGGTAGTCGCGGATACCTGCGGCGATCACGATACGCTCGGCAGCGCCTGTTCCTGCGAAAGCAACACGTGCCGCTACGCGCTCGATAAACGCTATATGCACGCTTGCCGCGAAACGTTCCTCAAGACGATTCTCGAAACGCCCGATATGGACAAGCGCGACCAGGTGGACAATATCAACTTCTTTATGTACGTCCCGTTCGACGAGCAGGGGAATCTGAATTTCGCCGACGGCATTTCGGGACCGGGGAAGTATGTAGAACTGAAAGCCGAGATGAATGTCCTGGTTCTCGTTTCCAATTGTCCGCAATTGAATAATCCTTGCAACGCCTACAACCCGACGCCGCTCAAAATGCTCGTCTGGGATTGACCGGAGGCTTTTTATGAATTCGAAATTACGGGAAAGCTCGCGTCGATTGGAAGATGCCGTGTGCGATATTACGGTTCTTGCCGGAGAAGGCAAAGTGCTGCCGCTCAAGAAAGGACAGATTCTGCGCCTGATCGACGTATGCGGAAATCAGTCCGGCGATGTGCAGATCTACAATGCGCACGATCGCTCGGAGCGTTACAGCGCGCCGAATACGATTACCGCCCAAGCGAATACGATGATCGAACTCGGGACCGTGATCCGTTCGAACGATGGACGCGCGATGCTGACCGTAATCGCGGATACCTGCGGCGAACATGATACGCTCGGCAGCGGATGCTCGGCGGAAGGAAATGTTGTGCGCTATACGGGAAAGACCCGTTATATGCATAGTTGCCGCGATACATTCGTGCGCGCTTTGATAGACTACGGAATGGACAAGCGCGATCAGACTTGCAATTTGAATTTTTTCACGAAAGTGATTCTGGATGACTCGGGTCGTTTGGAATTCGCCGATGGAATTTCCGGCCCCGGAAAGTATATCGAGATGCGCGTAGAAATGGACATCCTGTTCCTGCTTTCGGATTGCGCACAACTGAACAATCCCTGTAACGATTATAACCCGACTCCGATTCGAATGGCGGTGTTCGATGCCTAGCTATGTCTATCGTGGATTTACCCGGGAAGATCTCGATGTCGCCTACGACAATACCCATGCGGTTCTTGAAAGTTCGGCGATTCTCGAAGGCTTCGTGGTCCGCAGCGAAAAGCTGGCGTTCGCCTTTGCGGAAACGATGAACATTCCCTATGGGGAAGCTCCCCGGGAATCGCTGGATTACTTTCCCGGGGCGCACGGGGCGCCGCTTCTCGTGTTCATTCACGGCGGTTATTGGCAGATGCGGAACAAGGACACGTTCCGGTTCTTGGCGCAGGGACCGCTTGCTCTCGGATTCCACGTTGCGTCCATCGGCTACACGCTCGCGCCCGAGATGCCTTTGGCGGGAATTGTCGGAGAAGTCCGTTTGGCGGTGGAGTGGTTGCACAAGAATGCGTCGAAATTCGGTGCGGATACGTCCCGCATCTACACGTCTGGCTGGTCCGCCGGGGCGCATCTCGCCGTTTCCGTTTTGGATATGCCGAATGTGCAGGGCGCGCTGGCCGTGAGCGGTATTTATGATCTGGAACCGATTTCCCGCTCATATCTGAACGAGGCGTTGCAGCTTTTGCCGCAGGATGTTCTGCAACTGAGCCCTATGCGCGTTCCTTGCGTGCGAAAGCCCGTCGCTGTCGCTTGCGGGGTGAACGAACTCCCGGAACTTCGCCGTCAGAGTCTCGAATTCGCGATGCTCCGCGCCCGGGAACGGATTCCGGGTTCGTTCATCGAACTAGATGGCAAAAATCATTTTTCCATTCTCGAAGAATTGGAAAAGCCGAATGGATCCTTGACGCTGATGCTTAAAATTTTGGCGGATGCCTAGAAAAACTTGTTGTAGGAGATGTCTATGTTCAAGAAAGTCCTCATTGCCAATCGTGGCGAAATCGCTTGCCGGATTATCCGCACGCTTCGGGAAATGGGCGTGAAATCCGTGGCGGTCTATTCGGACCCGGACGAATCTGCGGAACATGTGCTGCTCGCGGATGAATCCGTCCGGCTCGGCTCTGCGCCGGCCAAGGAAAGCTACCTGAATACGGAATCCGTCTTGAAGGCGATCCGCGAGACGGGCGCGGAAGCGGTCCACCCCGGTTACGGTTTTATGAGCGAAAATGCGGAATTCGCAAGAACGCTCGAATCCGCCGGAGTCCGCTTTATCGGCCCGACGCCGGAACAGCTGGTGGATTTCGGACTTAAGCACCGCGCCAAGGATTTGGCGAAAAAGTTCGGCGTCCCCCTAGTGCCGGGAACGGGCCTCTTGAAAGATGTCGAAGAGGCGGTCGCCGGTGCGGCGGATGTCGGCTATCCCGTGATGCTCAAAAGTACGGCGGGCGGCGGAGGCATCGGCATGTGCGTTTGCCGTTCCGAAAGGGAACTCCGGGATAACTTCGACAAGATCCGTCACCTGAGCGAAAATAACTTCAAGGATTCCGGCCTGTTCGTCGAAAAGTACGTGGAACGCGCCCGCCATGTGGAAGTGCAAATCTTTGGCGATGGCGAGGGAAACGTTGCGATTCTCGGGGAGCGCGATTGCTCCGTGCAACGCCGGAACCAGAAAGTGATTGAGGAAACTCCCGCGCCGAATCTTCCGGAGAAGACCCGGAATGCGTTGCATGCGGCGGCGAAACGCCTCGCGGAGGGCGTTGCGTATCGTTCCGCGGGAACGGTGGAATTCATCTACGATGCGAATGCGGATAAGTTCTATTTCCTAGAAGTCAACACGCGTCTCCAGGTGGAACACGGCGTGACGGAATCCGTTTTCGGTGTCGATCTGGTCCGCTGGATGATCGAACTTGCGGCGGGAAAGAGTCCTTTTGCGTCGGACGAAAATTTTGTCCCGCATGGACACGCGATGGAGTTCCGCGTGTACGCAGAAGATCCCGGCAAGAATTACCGGCCTTCGAGCGGCCTCTTGACCGAGGTGCATTTTCCGGAAGGCGTCCGCGTTGATACGTGGATTTCGCGGGGAACGGAAGTCAGCGCCTTTTACGATCCGCTCTTGGCGAAGGTCATCGTCGTCGGCGATACGCGGGAAGCTGTTCTGAAAAAATCCGCGGCGGTCTTGGCGGATGTCCGTATCGCGGGACTCGAGACGAATCTGAAATTGCTGCGGGACGCGGTCCTGCTGCCGGATTTCATTTCCGGAAATGTTTCGACGGGAATACTTGCCGATTTCCGTTACGAGAATGCGACTTTTGAAATTCTTGCGCCCGGCGTGCAGACGACGATCCAGGATTATCCCGGACGCCTCAAACTCTGGGACGTGGGCATTCCGCCTTCTGGCCCGATGGATTCCTACGACTTCCGTCTGGCGAATCGGATCGTGGGGAATTTTTCGACCGCGGCGGGAATCGAGATGACGCTTTCCGGCTGTTCCGTGGCGTTCCATGCGGCGACAGTGATCGCTTGGTGCGGCGGCGATTTCCCGGCCAAACTGAATGGCGACCCTTGCCCAAAGAATGCGCCCGTTTCCGTTCAAAAGGGCGATGTCCTCAAATTCGGCGTGTCCAAGATGGGACAGCGTTGCTATCTCGCCGTCCGTGGGGGAATTGACGTGCCGGAATATCTCGGGAGCAAATCGACATTTACGCTCGGCGGTTTCGGCGGTCACGGAGGCAGGGCGCTTGCTGCCGGCGATGTTATCCATATCGGAACGGAAATCGCGGGAGAGCCGCTGACCCCTTCCGCGAAGGCGATCCCGGAAATCGGCAACGTCTGGAAAATCGGCGTGATGTACGGTCCGCACGGCGCGCCGGAATTTTTCACGGAGAAGGACATCGAAACC